>NZ_NIZW01000018.1 GCF_002727185.1 Rhodopirellula bahusiensis | reverse complement strand
ACCCACTGACTGGCGAGCCGTATGCGGGAGAACCGCACGTACGGTTCTGAGGGAGGGGAGTCCGGCTCAACCGGACTTCCCTACCCCTATCGGTTGAGGCGGTTGGGCTTCTAACAAATAGCCGCCTGCGATCCGCAGTTTGTTGGCAGCGCTTTCTTCGATTGTCTGGGAGCCGTCGAGCGAGAGGCGGTGGATGTGGTTGATTTGCCAGCCGCTGTTTTTGAGATCCGCGATGAGTTCTCGGCGTGAGTAGCGGTGCAGGAACATGTCGGGGAGGCCTCGGTAGGCGTACGTGGCGTCGCCAAAATCTCGTTGCTTCGATGTAAGCGACTGCAGGAAGCTTTTCGCGAGCAAACGCATCCCACCGGATTGGGCCAGCGAGGCGTAGCGGTTGTGGACGTGCAGGAGGAGCTTGCCTCCTGGCCGGACGATGCGTGAAGCATGACGCAGGACGGCCCGGCGATTCTCTCTGCCTTGGATCATGCCCAAGGTACTGAACAAGCAAACCGCACCCGCCGCGGAATTGTCCGCCAAGCAATCGAGTTGGACCAAGTTGGCTCGCAGGGGAACGATCGCTCCCGTTCTCTGGTCGGTTGATTCCGCTCTCGCTTGCTTCGCTCGCTCGGTGACGTGATGTAACATCGATTGAGACAGGTCAATCGCCAGCACGTTGCGGCCCTGTCGCGACAATTCGGTGGCGGCTCGTCCGGTTCCGCAGCCCAAATCGAGCACCCAATCGGCGGTGTCGGAAAAAACTTTTTGAGTCTGCCGACTGCTCGCATCCTGGTTGTTGGAAGGCTGCGACGGTTCGGAATCGATTGATCCGAAGACCTGGCGAAGGATCGTTTGATCGAGTTTGCAGAGCGGGGTCTCCGCCACAAAGTCGTCGTAGTGGCTAGCGATGGACCCTTGTTGAACGTATCGCCAAGTTCCCGCGGCAACTCCGGCTGGGCGACGCCATTGGGATTGTTCAATTCTTGCGGAAGATTCCCGATGATCACGGTGCGGTGACTCGGTGGGTGAAGCTGGTTTTTCGGGCCGAGGATCGGTCATCGTGGCTGGTTCAAGGTCAGGGAAGTGATTCGGGGGCTGTTTCAAAATGGACTCACAAACTTATAATCCGCGCCCCCGGCGGACCCGGTGACTGTTTCGCCCTCCGCTTCCCTCCATCTTTGTTCCACGACACAGGAATACGAAATCAGTGGCTATTAAAGTAGCAATCAACGGCTTTGGCCGAATCGGACGTTTGACTTTTCGCAACCTGATGGAGCGAAGCGACGAGTTCGAAGTGGTCGCGATCAACGATTTGACCGACAACCGCACTCTGGCGATGTTGCTGAAGTACGACAGCATCCACGGTCGTTTTGACGGAACCGTCGAGTACGACGACAATTCGTTGACCGTCAACGGCAAGAAGATTGTCGCCTTGGCTGAGCGTGACCCACGCAATCTGCCTTGGAAAGAGCACAACGTTGACATCGCCATCGAGTCGACCGGTTTCTTCACCGCACGTTCGACCGACGAAAAACCTGGCTACGACAGCCACTTGGCTGCCGGTGCGAAGAAGGTTGTTCTGTCCGCACCTGCCAAAGACGGTGCCGACCTGACCTGCGTGTTGGGCGTCAACGACGACAAGCTTTCCGCCGATCTGAACTGCGTCAGCAACGCTTCTTGCACGACCAACTGCTTGGCACCTGTCGCCAAGGTCCTGAACGATTCGTTCGGCATCGAGTCGGGCCTGATGACCACCGTTCACGCTTACACGAACGACCAAAACGTTCAGGATCAGCCTCACGCTGACTTGTACCGTGCTCGCGGTGCCGCTCAGAACATCATCCCAACCAGCACCGGTGCTGCCAAAGCCGTCGGTTTGGTGATTCCAGAACTGCAAGGCAAGCTGACTGGTATCGCCATGCGAGTTCCAGTGCCAACAGGTAGCGTCGTCGACTTGACCGTCAACCTGAGCAAGGAAGTCACCAAGGAAGACATCAACTTGGCGATCCAAACCGCTGCAGAAGGCCCAATGAAGGGCATTCTGTTCTACGCTGTCGACCCAATCGTCAGCAGCGACATCGTTCACGACCCTCACAGCAGCATCTTCGCCGCTGACTTCACCCAAGTCCTCGGCGACAAGGGCAAGATGGTCAAAGTCGTGTCGTGGTACGACAACGAATGGGGCTACTCGAGCCGCACCGCTGACTTGTGCAGCAAGCTCGGAAAGATGCTCTAAGAGTGTGAAAGAGCCTCAGGACCACAGCTCATCAGAGCAAAAGTTCTGAACTCCAATTCAAACGCGGGGTGTGGTGATAAGGTCATCACACCCCGTTTGCGTTGGATCTTACTCATGGCCATACTCATCCTTTGGTTTCTATCCCCGCCTGTGGCCCTGTGCCACTGTGGTCCTTTCCACTCTGCATTCCATGTTCTTTGATCGCGTTGAAATTGAGTTCCAGGCCGGCAAGGGTGGCGATGGCTGCATGAGCTTTCGCAAGGAGAAGTACGTCCCCAAAGGTGGTCCCGATGGCGGTGACGGCGGACGCGGAGCCAGCATCATCCTGGAAGCTCGTTTGGGCGTGAACTCGTTGGCCCAATTCGCCACGCGAAAATTCTTTCGGGCCGAGAAGGGTGGTTTCGGGATGGGAGCCCTGCGTCACGGTCGAAAAGGCCGGGAAATGCGGCTTTTTGTGCCCTGCGGAACCAGCATCATTGACGTGAAAGATGGGTTCGTGATCAAAGATTTGACCCAGGTCGGCGAAGAGTTCGTGATCTGTCGCGGCGGCAAAGGCGGCCACGGCAACGCTCGTTTCAAGACGCCGCAAAACCAGGCTCCGCGGGTACGCGAATTGGGCGAGCCCGGCGAAACGCGGCACGTGATCATGGAGCTGAAATCGATCGCCGATGTCGGCTTGATCGGCAAACCCAATGCCGGCAAAAGCACCCTGCTTTCGCGGATCAGCAGTGCTCGTCCTGAGATCGCCGACTACCCGTTCACGACCAAGTATCCCAACCTCGGGATCGTTGATGTCGACACTGAACGCTCGTTCGTCTTGGCGGATATTCCCGGTTTGATCGAGGGAGCCAGCGAAGGCATCGGGCTCGGGCACGAATTCCTGCGACATGTCGAACGAGCCGGTTTGCTGGTTCACTTGATCGAGCCCACTCCTGTTGACGGAAGCGACCCGATTCAGAACTACGCCGCGATTCGCGAAGAGTTGCAGCACTACGATGAGTCGCTCGCGGATCGCGACGAACTGGTCGTGATGACCAAGTGTGAGCTCGATCCCGACGGCGAAGTTCGCGAAAAGCTGCAGTCATACTTTGGCGAACACCCCGCGGACCACGCTCGTGATTTGCGAACGATCAGCGCCGCGACGGATGTTGGACTGAACGAGTTGGTGGGCGAAATCATGGATCGAGTCACCAAACGTCGCGAAGAGATGGTCGAAGCCGGGATCACTCCCACTTTGATTCGCCAAGACGACGCTCCCGTGACGCCGAAGAAAGAACGCCGCGTTCCTCCTCACAAAGCCGCGGCCACCGAGGGTTTGTCGGACCAAGTTCAAGCTCAGGACGTTCAAGGTGCCGCCACGCTTTCCGACACCGGGAAAGTCGTGCCCGGCGAACGTCGCGATCGTTCGTCTTGAGGCAGTCGGCGGGACCATGGCAGACGAGCAATCTTCGGCGAATGAGCAACAACTCCAAGACGAGTCGTCTTGCGATGTCGTAATGGTGCGAGTTGGCATTGATGTCGGAAACACCGCCATCAAAGTTGTCACGCAGTCATCGCCCACCGATGGGAAAGCGAAAGCCAGCCACGATCGCGGACCGTTGTTGCGATCCATCTCTCTGCGTGATCCGGAATGGATCACCAAGTGCGTCGAGCATTTGAGATTGCTGGCCGAGCAATTGTCTGGATGTGAATCGAGTGACTGCGAGTCGGTTTGCTACGACGTTCGCGTCGCGAGCGTGAACCGAGGTTCGGCGGAGCCGCTGGTGGTCGCCCTAGACGAAGCGTTTTTCAACTGCATTCGCGTTCGATTCGTGACTCACGAAGACGTTGCGATGGCGATTGACGTGAGTTTTCCTGAGCGTGTCGGGATCGATCGATTGCTGGGCGCGGAAGCTGCGTTCCGCCGCCACGAGGCACCATTGATCGTTGTTGATGCGGGGACCACCGTGACGGTTGATTTCGTTTCAGCGGAAGGGATTTTTCGCGGCGGTGCGATCTTGCCCGGATTGGAAATGCAAACCGCTGCTCTTGCGGCAGGAACGGATGCGCTTCCGAAACTGGATTGGGCGTCGCATCGTTGTCGCGAAATGCCAGAAGGACCCGGCCGAGACACAGTCGCGGCGATGAGACTGGGCGTTCTCGCGTCGGTCGCGGGAGCCGTTGAGCGGTTGCTTCGAATTTACGGTGGTGCCGCGACTTTGGTTGTCACCGGTGGTGACGCGGGGTGCCTGGTGGATGCTTTGCCCGCGGAGTGTGATGCGGTCGAGGAACCGCACTTGGTTGCTCAGGCGCTGCTGGATCTGCTGCCGCTCGAATAGGCCTGAGCTCTACTGACGCTGAGAGCCCCCTAAAACGGGCCTCCGGGCGACACCGCTGCAAAACGGGCTGAGACCCACGATCTCCGATGGACTTGGCGGTTCTTGGTTGGCTAACAGTCGAAATGGTCCTTCGTTTGAGACCAAGCGATGCGTTCCATGGAGCCAAAGCTTGACGGTTGTTCAGCCTTCAACGATTACGCGATCGGGTGTTAATTCGGGCAAACCTTTTTGAGCAGGAAAGCTTTCCCGAGAAGGTCGACCGCGACGAAAGCAATCTTTGTCGACAGGCGGTCGCATCAAAGTTCCGGCAAGCTGAAATCGCAGCAACATTGATAGCCGACACGTGCACCGCTGAAGACTGGCACCGATGGATCGCGTCTCTTTGCTTTCCCCTCCCTAGCAATCGATGCGTGTGAAGCGATGCGGCGGCCCTCTCGTCCAAGGATCCGGGCGAGACACAGGGGCCGCCGCCAGACTGATCGCAACCACGAATCGAGAGCACGATGAACTCACTGGCGAACCCAACCATGATGGATCCTTTGCAATCCCTCGAAGAATTCGCGTCGATGGCGTCCGAATTCGGCGACCCTGATTTCAATCCCGCACCTACGAAACCTCGCTCCTCATTCCTGTTGGTCGTTTCGGCGCACAGCACATCGTTGACCGATGGTCGTTGGCAATTCGTGATCGAGACCTCCGACGGCCAGCCCGTGATGGAAGCGGACGATCAAGAGTTCGGCGACCTGAATCGGCTTTCCTTGTTGGCCGCCGTTCGCGGTCTTGAGGCAATCGATGGGCCATCCGGAATCACATTGCTCAGTCACAACCGATACCTGATTCGTTCCCTCACTGATTCCTTGCCGCGATGGCGACGAAGCGATTTTGTATGGGATCACTTCGGCCGTCGCGTCGAAGTCCAGCATGCTGATCTTTGGCGACGTGTCGACCACGCTCTCGGAATCCACGAGGTTCAAGCCTGCTTGGTGACGTCTCGTTTGGTCAGCCGAAAACCGGAACAAGTCACCCCTGACGGTGCAATCCCTGCGGCTGAGGTGGAAGACTCGGTTGCCCGCACATCCACCAAGCTGAAGGACGATTGGTCGCGAATTGACCATTCCCACGCTGGTCCGCCAGCACCGAAATCCAGTCGTACCGTCCCGACCGCGAACGATCGTCTCCGCGATTGGTTGTTGAGTACCGCGGTCTCGGCAAACGGAATCAAGCGATCCAACCCGATTAAAACGTCCTGATTTCAGGCTCGTTTCACTCATTCACGAACTCATTCTCAATCAATTTTCTCGTAGTCCAGCCATGAATTCGCAGCTTTCACTATCGACCATTCAGTCACTCGTTGATGGCAGTGTGGTGAACCCGGGTAGTTTGTTGGGCCGTCACCCTGTCAACTATCGGGGGCGAGAAGCCACGTCCGTTCGCGTGTTGGAACCCAACGCCGAATCCGTGTGGCTGATCGATTCGGCAAGCGGTTTGCGACGTCCGATGAGACGGCTGCATCCCGGCGGATTCTTTGAAGCGATCTGCGATGAGCCCATCACCAAGCCTTCCACGTCCAGACTGCAAATGATCGACAAGACCGGTAAAGAAATGAAGACGACGTCCCCCTACACCGTCCCCAGCATTTTCAGCGACCTCGATCGCTACCTGATCGGTGAAGGCCGCCACAACCAGTTGTACGAACGACTCGGAGCACAGCTTCGCGAAGTCGATGGTGTTCAAGGCGTGAATTTCGCGGTTTGGGCTCCCAACGCTCGCTCCGTTCAGATCGTCGGTGATTTCAATGGTTGGGACGGACGCGGCCATGTCGCACAGCCCGTCGAGTCGACCGGTATGTGGGAGCTTTTCCTGCCCGCCGCCAAGGTCGGTCAGAAGTACAAGTTCCGGATCCAGACCGAACATGGTCACTGGATGGACAAGTGCGACCCGATGGCGTTCGCGGCCGAGTTGCCACCGTTGACCGCGAACATCATTACGGACATCAACACTTACACGTGGAACGATTCCGATTGGTTGCAGCAGCGGGCGGAAATCGACCCGATGCACACCCCGATGAACGTTTACGAAGTTCACCTGGGCAGTTGGCAAAAAGGGCCCGGCCGAACTCACGGTTGGTTGGACTACCGCGATTTAGCCAAGCGATTGGTCGACTACTGCCACCGCATGAATTTCACGCACGTGGAATTGATGCCAATCAGCGAGCACCCATTCACAGGATCGTGGGGCTATCAAAGCGTCGGCTATTACGCACCAACCAGCCGCCACGGATCGCCGGAAGACTTCATGTTCTTCGTTGATCACATGCATCAACATGGAATTGGTGTGTTGATCGATTGGGTTCCTGCTCACTTCCCGAAAGACGACCACGGTCTGCGTCAATTCGACGGTTCGGCGTTGTACGAGCATGCGGACCCACGCCAGGGCGAGCACCCGGATTGGGGCACGATGATCTTTAACTTCGGCCGCAACGAAGTGAAGAACTTTTTGATCGCCAACGCATTGTTCTGGTTGGACAAGTATCACATCGATGGGCTGCGAGTCGACGCGGTCGCGTCCATGCTGTACCTGGACTACAGCCGCGAAGATGGTGAGTGGATTCCCAATCGATACGGCGGACGTGAGAACTTGGAGTCAATCGACTTCTTGCGTGATTTCAACATCGCGGTTCACGAGAATTACCCCGGTGTTGTGACGGCGGCGGAAGAGTCGACTGCGTGGCCCGGCGTTTCGCGTCCGACCTACGATGGCGGTCTTGGTTTCACCTACAAGTGGAACATGGGTTGGATGAATGACACGTTGAGCTACATGCGGAACGAACCCATTCACCGCAAGTTCCATCAGAATGAGCTGACGTTCAGCCTAATCTACGCGTTCACCGAAAACTTTACGTTGCCGCTGTCGCACGACGAAGTGGTTCACGGCAAGGGTTCGCTGATCAGTCAGATGCCGGGCGACATGTGGCAGAAGTTCGCCAACCTGCGTTTGCTGTACAGCTACATGTGGACGCACCCTGGAAAGAAGTTGCTGTTCATGGGCGGTGAAATCGCGCAGTGGACGGAGTGGAACGCGGACGATGGGCCTCAGTGGGAATTGCTAGATTTCGACACACACCGAGGCGTCCAGCAATTGGTCGCGGACTTGAACAAAGTCGTGATCGAAAATCCGGCTCTGCACTATCACGACTTCACCGGTGAAGGCTTCGAATGGATCGACGCTCACAACGCGGAAGACAGCGTGTTGGTCTACCTGCGAAAGGGTGCCGAGGGCGATCCACCGATCTTGGTCTGCAACAACTTCACTCCGGTACCACGAGACAACTACCGAGTGGGTGTGCCCGTCAAAGGTTTCTGGAAAGAAATCTTCAACAGTGACAGTGAAGCGTACGGCGGATCAAACTTGGGCAACTATCCCGGACGCGAAACGACCGGCGTCGAGCACCACGCTCGACCGGACAGTATTGAAATCACGTTGCCACCACTCGGCACGACGATCCTGCGTTTGGAATCCTGATCAGACGCCAAACAGCGTTCCCCACGTAGGTTGGCTACTCTTGACCGACACATGAGCAAGGCGGTTCGTTGTGTGGACGGGCAAGAGTGCCTTTTTGTACCCCACATCTTTTGAGAGCCGCTTGCGCTGGGAATACAAGCGGTTTAAGGCTAAACATCCCTTGCCGAGGAATCATTGGTGTTTGATTAGCGGCGATTAGTGTTCCCTTGACCGCTCTGGTGGAACACTAATCCACTCTGATCGGACACTAATCTTTGGTGTTTCGAGATGTGGGGTATAAAAAGGCAAGAGTGCCCGTCCTACGTGAAGTGGGAGATTGCTTTGGGGCGACGAAGACTTTGTCGCCGGCCTCGGCTCAGGCCTGTTGAGCCTTGGCGGCTTCCAGGTCTTCGAACGTTCGCAAGTGATAGTCGATGCCGACTTTGTCGAGCACGCGGCACAAACCGCGTGCGGCGATGCCGAATCCATCGGGACCGCTGAAGCCGCCGAATTGGCCGCCGCCGCGAACGTGAGGTTCGAGGTCGAGATAGATGCCTTCCACGCCGCGTCGTGACATTCGATCGGCGAGTGTTGGCAGGAATGTTTTCAGGTCTTCGAAGACTCGCTCGTGAGCACTGTCGCCTTGGTCGGCGGGAACAAAGTGGCTGGCGGATTCTTCGTCGACGTGATCGACGCGGCCGTTCAGCGATGGGTCTTTGTAGTCTTTGATGTGCAACCAACCGAGCGATGGTTTCATGGCTTCGTACTGTGCGTAAACCTGGTCCGATGTCAAACCTTGCATCACCATGTTGGCTCCGTCAAAGATCGTGACGAGAGCCGGGTTGTTCACTTTTTCAGCGATAGCGGCGAGCAGGTCGCCAGTTTGCCCGACCAAGTTGGCTTCGACTTCCAATCCAAACGTCAGGCCTCGTTTGTCACAAGCTTCGGCGATTTGTCCGAGTTGATCGGAAACCTGGTCGATGTGATCTTCTGGAGCTGTTCCTTTGGGGTGGTAGAAAGCGAAACCACGAAGCAGTTTGCAATCGAACGCCTCAGCTCGATCGCATGCGATTTGGACGTCTTCGGCGAGGTACTTTTCGAAGGGGACAAACTTGTTGGATGTGCCGTCTTCAACGTCCTGCAACTTCACTTTGCCGATCGGCGAGCCAATGCTGCTGACCGACATGCCGTATTCTTTGTGCAGTTTCTGAAGCGTCTCGATTTCGGAAGGTTCCAGCATCATCACGTTCTTGATGCCGTTGCCGACGTCGACGAACCGGATGGAGTAATTTTGCAGACCGATCGCGGCGAGCGCGGCAAATTGTTCGTTGGCCTTCTTCGAGAAAGCAGATTCGTCAGCGAAACCAGACAGAATGACGGAGGACATGGCGCAGGCGGGGTTGGTGGGGAAGGACAGAGGACTCCGAGCCGTGATCAGAACCGGCCCGAGATTTGAATCAGGCTGGGTCGGGGTAAGTCACGATGATGTTGCTGTTCAGGCCGCCGCGTGGCGTCCATTTGCTTTCGACCGTGACTTTGCGAGGCTGGACGACAGCGACAAAGTCGTCCAAAATCCGATTGGTGACTTGCTCGTAGAAAATTCCTTCGTTGCGGAATTTCTGCAAGTACATTTTCAAGCTCTTCAGCTCCACACAAACGCGATCGGGAACGTACGTGAAAACGATCGTTCCGTAGTCGGGTTGTCCGGTTTTCGGGCAAACTGACGTGAATTCCGGGCAAAAATGCTCGATCGTGAAATTTCGCGTCGGGGCGGGGTTATCGAAAACTTCGAGTGTGTCTCGAAAAGAGGCTGAGTCGCTCACGTGCTTTGGTTCACTTCTAGAAACGCGGTGTCGTTTGAAATCGGTCGATCATTCAGTTGATGTTTTACCCGCTGAGAACTTGGCGGAAACCCCGGGGGACGCTCGCGCCTCCGCGTCATCGCTGCTGATATCGGAAACCTTCGTCAGCCTTCAGGGCGAAGGTGAATTGACGGGCACCGAAAGCGTCTTCATCCGGACGAGTGGATGCAACTTGCGGTGCTGGTTCTGTGACACTCCCTACGCTTCTTGGAAACCCGAAGGCACGTCTCAGTCGATCGAATCGTTGTTGCATTTGGTCGCGGAGTCGGGCGTGAAGCACGTCGTGCTGACCGGAGGGGAACCGCTGATTGCCAAAGGAATGGTGAGTCTGGTCGACCAACTGCGAGCGGCGGGGAATCACGTCACGATCGAAACCGCCGGCACCGTCGATCCGGGTGTGAGTTGTGATTTGCTTTCGCTGAGTCCCAAGCTTCGGGCCAGCACCCCTGATGCGGCAGATCATGCGCGTTGGGCAAAACTGCACGCCGAACGAAGGTTGCCGATCGACACGATGAAGCAATTGATCCGGTCTGCGAAAGCGACCCAAGTGAAGTTCGTAGTCGACTCGTCCGAAGAAATGGCCGAGATCGATGAAGTCGTCGGGCAGTTGGCTGTCCCGGCGCATTCGGTCTGGTTGATGCCGCAAGGGATCTCCGTCGAACAACTCGACGCCGCTCGTCCATGGTTGGAACCACTGGCCGAGTCACGTGGCTATCGCTACTGCGACCGCATGCAAATTCGTTGGTACGGCAACCGCCGCGGGACTTGAGCAAACGCTTCGCTTGAGTGAACCACGGACTTCTGCAGTACTGGGGTCCAGTTAGTGTTTGACGATCGGCGCGCAAAAAAATCGGCATCGTTTGAAAAACGACGCCGATCGAATGTTTGATGTGGCGGTGTGGCCTTACAGCGACAACGCATCTGCTGGAACCAAGACATCACCGATGTCGTTCATGCCAGCTTTAATGTCGAGTTCAAAGCGACTACGGCGCCAAGATTCCTCGGAACCGTCAATTTTGACTTCGTCGATTTTGCCGGCTTCGTGCGAAACGCGGAACATGACCTCGCCAGTAGGAATGCCTTCAATGGTCAGCGTTCCATCTTCATCGCTGACGGCAGCGTAGGGGTGTTCCAACACGACGACGTAGGCACGCATCCAAGGGTGAATGTTGCATTCGACTGGGATAGCGGCTGGTTCAGGTTTTTCGAGAGCGACTTCTTTCTCAGCTCCGGCAGGAATCATCAAGTTCTCAGCCTTGTTGGCGAAGAAGTTCAGATTCGCGTTGTGACCGACGGGATCGGGGTTGGTGATCTTCAGCGTGTCGCCAGTTTGTGCGATCACGTAGTGAGGTTGGAAGCGACATTCGTCGTTGGCCAATTCGTGCGTTTCATTCTTGGCCGGAACGTCGTCCAACTTCGTGCCGCCACGTCCGGTGTAAACGTAAACCAAAACATTCTTGATGCCTTTGGATTCAGCATCGACCATCAACTTTTCGTTGGGAATGTCGTGCTTGCCACAGAAGTCGATGTCTTTGTTTGGATCGATCTTTCCAACTTCGGGGGCGTTCGGGGCGTCCAAAACAAAACGCATTTTCAACGTTCCGGTTTCGGCCATCGCCATCGACGCGGTCAGAGCACACGTCGCAACGGTGCCAGCAATCAGGGGACGAATATTCAAGGGGGTTTCTCCTGGAAGAACGATTGTTCGGTCTAGGTGGGTGACAACTGACGGAGCTTGTAGCAAAGCGTATCTGTGCCCGTCGTCGTCAAAAAGGTGGGCAATCCATTGTATCAATCGGACAACGAAAGTCCAGCAATGGCAGGAAGATACGACCGTTATTGAAAACGGAACAAACTTGAAAGAAGTTCGTAGAATCTTTGCCAAATTGAGGCCGAATTGACCGTGGTTTTCGCTCTGCCGGATGTCCCCGCGACGCATGTGGAGGGGGCCGTGTCGGATTTGCTCATTGCAATCGCGACGACGTAGCTGGTTTCGGGAGTTCGTACCGCTTGATCGGCTCGCTGGTGGTCGCGACGAGGCGCATCGATTCGTGGATCGTAAGTTTCTTCGGAAATCTGAACGACGCATCCGCGAAGAATTCGGTCGGGCGAGGCATCGCGAATCAAAACCGTTTCGTCGCCGATTTTGATTCGCTGACGTTGGACCGAACGAATGACCGCTTCAGCTCGCCAGCGAACAGATGTCTCGTTCTGCGACTCGGCTGACTGTCTATCAGAGGGCTGACTCACCGAAGCGATGCTGAGTAATTCTGTTCCGGCTTGCAACAAGCACCCGCTGTTTTCTCTCGCCGTGGGGTAGCCTGACCAAGAGGTTAAACGGACCGAAGTGCGGTCCATCGCCGGATTGAACCCCGGACCGAGATCCAGTGGATTGGCGTCGGAGTCCAGTGATGACTCGGCCGCTGATTGCGGGTTGCTTTGTGCGACCATCACGATCCCATCGCAAGGTGCAGTGATGGTGAGCGAATCACGTCGGCGTTTCGCAGATGACAATCGAGTTCGCATCTCATCCAGCAAGGCTTCTGCGGCGGGCAATTGCGAACTGGCTTCCGGGACCAATGTTTGCGAAGCCCGAAGCCCTTCCAGTCGCAAGGTTTGTTCGGCGACATCGCTTTCGGCGTCTAGCACCTCGAGTTCTATCTCTGGATTGGAAAGTTCCGCCAACACATCACCGCGAGAAACCTTTTGACCTGGTTCAACATGGAGATCACGCAAGACACCTGGTGTTGTCAGGTGCACACGCGTTTCTTGCTCGGGCAAAAAACGAACGGTGGAAACAACTTGGCGAGGAAGCGGAATGGTTCCCGCGTAGCCGATCGCGATCAGCAAGACACCCCAGGCAAACGCTCGGCGGGGACGCATCTTTCGGCGGTTCACAGGGTTTCTCCAAAAACGACGCAGCGGAATCATCGCTGACCAAAGCATCGTTGTCACGGCAAACAGAGCGAGCAATTGACCGACGATTTCTAACCCGTAGGGGCGAAGCGAGACCCAGATGAACCCGATGATCGTGGCCATCAAGATCCAACGGTAAGCCATCGAGGCAACGGCATAGACCAGCAACCAAGGTGATCGGTCGGCGGATTCGTTGGAGTCGGATGCCTTCACGCCTAGAAAGATCGACGCCAGGAAACTTCCCCACCGCCGTTGGGCTCGTTGAGCCAGGTTGGGCATGTCGGTCAGATCGGAAAGCAGGTAATAGCCGTCGTATCGCAGCAATGGATTGGCGTTGAAGACAACCGTGCTGATTCCACAAACCACCATCACGTGCGATGCAATCGTGTGCGTGAGACCCGCCGGAGTTCGCAACCACACCCAGGCTGCGATGGAAGCGATCACGACTTCTGTGGCGATTCCCGCCATCGCGACCGCCGCCCGGCGAAGGCGACTGGGGATCATCCACGATCCGCTGGTGTCGCAGTACAACGCCGGGGTGAACACCAGCAACATCGGTCCGATCGATCGGCACTTCGCCCCAAATCGCTCGGACACCACAGCGTGACCAAGTTCATGAGCGATCTTGGTCGCCGCGATCACTCCCGCCAGAATCATCGCATTCTGCATCGTCAGCCATTCGTGTGACGCGGGCAGTTCTGCGATGTATCGCTGGCGATGAACCAACATCATCACCGCGGCGGAGACCACCAACGCGAACATGGCGGCCACACCAAACGGAGTCAGCAGGGGACGCACAACTGGCATCAGCACTCGCATGACGGGCGCCGGATCGATTCCAGGGAACCGCATGAACAACCACTGCGAAGCCAACGCCCAACGTTTCTGACGACGATCGTTGTCGGCTCGCTTGAGCAGCGGATCGCCTTGCATGGCAGCGTGGCTGGTCGTCAGCCCGCTCTCGTGAAAACGAAACAGCAACGCGTTGATCTGGTTCGACCGAACTCGGCGATTGGGATAGCGTTCCTGGTAGTGGTCTCGCAGTTCATCGAGGCTGCATCGCCCGTCCAACAACGTCAGCAAAAAGTATTCGTCTTCGCGAAGCCGGTGATACTTGCCCGCGATGGCATCGTGAACGACCACCCAACCCGAATGACGATGCGAGACCCGGACGGCTTTCAACCCGACCTTGTGATGCACGCCCAGCGGACGCTGAGTCGATGAAGTGACACCCGGGTTCATGTCCGAAACCGAAACAGAACGTTGCGATGGAACCAAGCGACCACGTCGTCGAGCGCACTGGCCAGATACCGGCGACGTCCGCAAACGATCTTTGCCGTGACCTCTGCATCCCCGCGAAAACCGCCTTTTGGGATGTCATCGATTTTCGCGATGATGTCCACGACGTTCCGACCGTCGGCACGCTTGCGAGCGACTCCGCCGATGGTTGAAACGTTCGCTTCGAAGGTCTCCGTCGGTCGAGTCTCAATGGCGAATTGAATAGGAAGCGTTTGCCCGGCCGCGTGTCGGTCGATGACTTCGCCTGCTCGTGTTTCTTCGAGCTTCAGTTCTAGCTCCCACGGTCCATCGTGTTGCACCAAGGCGAACAAGCGATCGCCCCGAGACACGGGGCGGTCGCTCAATTGTTCGTTCAATCGCCACCCGACGACTTGCCCGTCAAAGGGGGCTTTGATCGAAAGCATCGCTTTCATTTCACGGTTGATTTCAAGCCGCTTGTTCAGCGATTCGATTTGGTTTTCGAGCGTTTGTTGTTCGAGAATGCTCTGCGCGGAATCACGAGCGTCGGCGGTCGCGGCCAGCAACATCGCTCGGATCGAACTCAGTTTTTGTGTGGCGGTCGCGAGTTGCCCAGACAATGCCTCGGCTTCGCGAGTCAATTCGGCGTTGTCGAGCTGGATCAGCACGTCGCCTTGCTTGACCACGTCGCCATCTTTCACGTTCAGCTCGTCGACGATCCCATCGATTCCCGCGAAGATCGCTTGCCGAATTGTGGGGCGAGCCACCCCGGTCGCGACGACGTGGTGATCGACATGAACAAACCAACCGGCCAGCAAACCAGTGAGAATCAGCAGGCAGATCGCCAAGATCCAGTGCCGGGTTGCCCGGCGAGTCGCGGCGGCAGCGGGGCGTCGGACCGGCAGGGCGAACACGTTTGCATAGCGGTTCGCATTGCTGATCGCGGTGGAGGATTCCTCGGCGACTTCGACCATGGCGGGAGTGATCGACGTGGCCGGTTCACCCGAGAACGTCTCGAGCATCAACATCGCGATCGGCATCGATTCGTGGCGCCGTTTTTCGCGAGCGTCCTCGTTCGACTCATCAGGCGAGGCGACTCCAGCGGCGGACGTCGTGTCTTCGACGGATTCGAACAATGGGATCACCGCCACCGACAACACACCGGATTCGTCCAAGTACGTTTCCAGCGGCGGCACCAACTGAGGTGACAACGCGGCCGGATCTGTCGCGTCAGTGCTGGCTGAAGGAGGCAGGATCAACGGCCGCTTCAGAACCGAAACGGTGTTCGCCAATTGGTTCATCGAGCGAATTAGCGGCGATCGTCGATCGATCACGGACGAACCGCTGATCGCAGCGACCTTGAAATTTGGCCGGCGGGCAGACGCGTTTTTTGCAAGCAGCACGACAGCACGTTCGCACGGCAGCAAACGTGGAAGTTCCGACGCGATTCGGTAAGCGGTCGCGGTGGGATCCAGGTCCGCATGGAATGCCCTCAACGCGGCGCGAATTCCTTGCGACGAATTGAACGCGCTGGCCAGCGATCGCGGTCCCGTTTCGGGAACCGACAAGGTTTGCGAAGTCTGGCCGGGCCGGTCGTCGTTGTTTTCTGCAGTTCCCATCGTCTGGCGAGCCGCGACGGCGAAATCGCCGAGCGACTTCATCGCCGCCAACACTTCCCCGGCGGGCAATTCCGTCGCTTGGATGACCAACACTTTCGCCGATTGAGGCGCGGGCAGGAGCTCGACCCCGATCGCGGTGATGGCTGGCGAACTTTCAGTTTGTTTGATTGCGTCGGTTTTCAAACCCATCGCAAACGAAGCCACGGCGGGAGACACCGCGTCAATCTGTGCTCGCAACTTGGATCGGTCCAATCTCGCGGCGATGGATTCTTCGCGGACCAGCATGCGAGGTTGCGGGAACGAAGCGTCTTGGACGGCCACGACAGCCGCCGAAAACGTCTCGCCCAAGTGCGCCGCCAAACGGTGCAGGAAATCCGCCTCGTCCCGAGCCTCTTTCGCGATTTGATCCACCACGTGCTGGGGCGAAACCGTCCGCGCATCGGATTCACCCGAGGGAACGGAAGCAGCGGCGGAGGCATCGGAACGGTTCATGCCCCCCAGCATAATCCAGCCCCCAAATTTGTGGGGCCTTCGCCGAAGGACGCCGTTTTCGCGAGTGGCCGACTATTCCAATCGAGCGAACCGGCCGTCGGAGCCGCATGCGAAAACTTTGGTTTTGCCGGCGGATAAACAGTGGAACCCGATGGCTGAGAAAGGAGTCCAGTTCATTCCATCGTTGGAAAGATCGGTCCCTGACGGTCCGACCGTGATCAGGAATCGGGCCAGCGGGCTGCCTTCGGGGATCTCCATGACATCGCTTCGGAATGACTCCGGTTGAACGGTGACATGCTGCCAAGTCCTTCCGTCGTCCAGGCTGATGCAAGCTGTGACCGCGGATGTTTCCGTGGCTCGGTAGTCACCGCCCACGCAGAACAACGGCGTCGCAGTCGTAACACCGGCAATGGCTGGACCTTGGCAAATGGCGAAGATGCCGGAGGCTTGTGAGCTTGGCATGGGAACTGAAACGGCATGCCAAGGCTGGTCCCAACCCGAGCGAGTGTACAGTCGGCTGGTGTCGGACTCGGCACCTCCAGTTCCAAACCACAGTCGGCCATCCTCACCGACCAACAACGAAGAGTTGCTGGCTGCGAACGCGGCTTCGCCTGGCCGAGCGAGCGGGAGTTCGGTTGACAACTTTTTCCAGGACCGACCGCCATCGTTCGTTTCGACGACCAACAGCCGTCCATCGACGGGGTCGCTGACAGCCAGCCCGCGATCCGCATCCCAAAACTGCATCGCGTCGAAGAATGCCGCATCGGATTCGGCACGATAGGTTTCCTTCCAACTGGTGCCTCCGTCTTCGGTTCGCAACAACACGGCGGGCGTTCCTGCACTGGCGATGCACGCATCGTTGGCACTGAACGCACAAACGCAGCGGAACTCCAAGTCGCCGTAGCCATCCGGGCCACACGGCTTCCAAGTTTCGCCACCATCGAGCGAGCGAATCACGGTCGCCGCCGCACCGCTGGCCCAGATGACATCATCGTCGACCGCGGAAAGTCCACGAAGACTGACGTTCGTGCCCGTCTCGCTCAGTCGCCAATATGGCGCGGGAGAATCCTCGCCGAACGAGATCGGGGCAAGCGTTGTGGTCATGGTCGCAGTCAGGACAACCAAGATGGCCGTCGCAGCGAAAGATGTTTGATGCGGCATCGATTTGATGCCCGGCAGTTTGCAAACGCGGAAATATGAAAACGACTCCACTCCGCGGCTCGGATTCTACCTTTGTTGAGGAGCGATGAGAGAGCCTGGATGGTCTCGCCCGACATTGCAACGCTCATTGCACCTGTCGCCGCTCCGCGGCTTTTGGTGGCGCGGGTGTGACTGAGACCTCGGGTTGAAACCCGAGGCTGACGGATGTCACCGCTCCGCGGTTAGGTGGCTGGGAGCGTTGTCGGCATCAGTCGCGGAGCGACGGCATTGGAAAGCCTTGGGTTTTAACCCAAGGTTTGTGATGGTTCCCATCCATCGGCAAGTCGCGGAGCGACGGCAGTTGTTGATCCACCTGTCGCCGCTCGGGACGTTCGAAAAATAAATGGTGGCTTGCGTCCGAGTTTCGCCCCGGATGGGGCCGTCGTGCTTAGCTTGGGGCGGAAGCCCCGAGAGACCGATACCGGAAAACAAACGGTCGCCCCGGATGGGGCCGTCGTGGGATTTGGGGGGGAGTCCCTCGCTGACGCTTCGGGTTGTGATGGGTGGTCTTGGCCGACTCGGACGGGCAAGAGTGCCTTTTTGTACCCCACATCTTTTGGGAGCCGCTTGCGTTGGGAATACAAGCGGTTTAAGGCTAAACATCCCTTGCCGAGGAATCATTAGTGTTTGATTAGCGGCGATTAGTGTTCCCTTGACCGCTCTGGTGGAACACTAATCCACTCTGATCGGACACTAATCTTTGGTGTTTCGAGATGTGGGGTATAAAAAGGCAAGAGTGCCCATCCTATGTGCCTTGAAACGTCGTTGAGGACTGAGTCGACAAGACGTCACCATTGACGCTCTGATTGCGGATGCCAAACCGAACCTCGGGTTGAAACCTGAGGCTGATTGATGTCACCGCTCGGCGGTTGGCTGGCAGGGAGCATTTCCGGCAACAGTCGCGGAGCGACGGCAGTTGGATCGCCTTGGGTTTCAACCCAAGGTTGCAAATTGCCCGAGAAACGCTGATCAAACTCGATCGATGTACTTGTTGATCATGTGCTCGAGGTACTCTTGGCGACCGCTTTGGTTGGCGTCGATCTCGCCCTTTTCGAGCATGTAAGCTTCCAACTCGGCGAAGCCAACTTCGCCGGCTTCGATCTTGGCACCGATTCCGGAATCCCAGGTCGAGTAGCGGTTCTTCACGAAGTCAGCCAATTCGCCGCTGGCACGAATCGCCGCGGCGATCTTCAGGCCTTTGGCGAACGCGTCCATTCCGCCGATGTGAGCGTGGAACAAATCGATGGGCTCGAACGATTCACGACGCACCTTGGCGTCGAAGTTCACACCTCCGGTGCCGATCCCGCCGTGCTTCATGATCATCAGCATGGTTTGGGTGGTCAGGTAGTAATCGGTTGGGAATTGGTCGGTGTCCCAACCCAGCAACAAGTCACCCGTGTTGGCATCGATGCTGCCCAATCCATCTTGCATGCCCGCGTAGTCGAGCTCGTGCATCATCGTGTGACCCGCCAGCGTCGCGTGGTTGGTTTCGATGTTGAGCTTGAAGTGTGAATCCAAGTCGTACGCACGAAGGAAGTTCATGCAGGCGGCAGCGTCGCTGTCGTACTGGTGCTTGGTGGGCTCTTTCGGTTTGGGTTCGATCAAGAATTGACCGTCGAACCCGATCGACTTGGCGTAGTCGACGGCCATGTGGAAGAACTTGGCCAAGTGATCCAGTTCTCGTTTCATGTCGGTGTTGTAGAGGTTCTGATAGCCTTCGCGGCCTCCCCAGAACACATAGTTTTCACCACCGAGACGCTTGGTGACTTCCAAAGCCTTTTTGACTTGAGCACCCGCGTAAGCGAACACGTCCGCGTTGCAGCTCGTCGCGGCACCATGCATGAAGCGTGGGTTGCTGAACATGTTGGCGGTGCCCCACAACAATTTCACGCCGGTTGCTTTTTGCTGTTCTTCCAGAACGTCAGCGACCGCGTCGAGATTCGCGTGCGTCTCACGCAAGTTGGCTCCTTCCGGGGCCACGTCGCGATCGTGCCAAGCGTAGTAAGGAGCTTGCAGTTTGGTGAACAATTCAAACGCAACCACGGCACGCTTTTGTGCGTTCTCGACGCTTTCGGATCCATCGTCCCAAGGACGAACGGCGGTTCCGGGGCCGAAGGGGTCAGCACCGGTGCCGCGGAACGTGTGCCAGTAAACGATGCTGAACCGCATGTGGTCCTTCATCGTTTTGCCCTCGATGACTTCGTCGGGGTTGTACCAGCGGAAGGCGAGCGGGTTATCGGACTGGGGGCCTTCGTACTGAACGACGGGGACATCGGGGAAAGCGGTCATCGGACGGATTCCGTGTATGGCTGCGAGGTAAAAAGATGCAAATCAATGGAGCAAACCAATATCAGAAGTTGACGGAAATGCGACAAGGGGGTGAAACCGGTTTCAGCGTTGCAGCGGTGTGAGAAGCGGCTTTCTGCATTCAGTTAGGGCGTCCAGAACGCTTTCGCGGTGTCCAGGTAGTGTTCCGAAACCCGTCAAACCGGATAAATTGCCGTTCGCCAGCACCCACATCGAATCCAGATTGCCAATTTTGCTTCGGACTGCGAAACTGAGGTCCTGCGTCCCGCCGCCAGGAGGTGGTGGCTTTCGAAACTCGCACCGGCAAATGAACGACGTGTCTTCTGCTCCCTCTGAATCGCTCACCGAATTTTTCCCCGAAGATCTGCTGCACGTGGTTCGCGAAAACCAACCGCTGCGTGAAACGTTGTGGTTGGGCATCGGTGGCCCCGCTCGTTTCTTAGCCGAACCGGTCGAGATCGATCAGATCGAAAAACTGTTCACCGTCGCACGTGAAAAACAGCTGGTCCTGCGCGTGCTGGGCCAAGGCAGCAATGTGCTCGTCCGAGAGGCTGGATTTGACGGCCTGGTCATCAAGTTGTCCGCCCCGGCGACGAGCGGTTTGGAAATCCAAGGTCAAAAACTGATCGCCGGTGCCGGTGCCAAGCTGACTCATGCAGTGATCAAAACGGTCGGCGAAGGGCTCGGTGGACTCGAACACCTCGTCGGTATCCCCGGCAGCATCGGTGCGGCCGTCGTCGGCAATGTTTCGGCGGAAGGGCGTGACATTGGTTCCGTGGTCGAATCGATCGACATCATCGACGAGGAAGGCAAACGCAAAACGCTCACCGGGGAAGAAGCCGGATTCGCTCACCGTCAATCGACGCTGATGGGAACCGTGGTCCTGTCCGTGACGTTCAACTTGGAGCCTAAAGATGTCCCGGCGCTGACCAAGCGGATGCAGAAACTTTGGATTCATCGCGGACAACGCCGTCCATCGGAATCCAATCGGATCGCGATGCCTTTCATCGATCCCGATTCCATTTCCGCGTGTGAATTGATCAACAGCACCGGGCTGGCCGGAATACGCGAAGGCGATGTGTCGTTGGATTCAGCCGAACCGCATTATCTGATCGCCCACGAAAACGCGACAAGTGACCAGTGTGTGAAATTGATCGGACGAGTGCGTGAACAAGTCTTGATGCAAACCGGGATCGACTTGCAGTTGAATCTGCAAATTTGGTAACCGTACTCGGATGACCGAGTCGCCCCCATCCGAAAAACGTCCACGCCTGATCCGCCGCAAACGCGGTCTGGCGGTGGAAGAACCTTCCACCATGGTGGGATGGGTGCGTGGCATGATCGCCGCACCAGCGGTTTTGTCGATTCTTTGGCCCGCCATTCTGTTGGTCGCCGGCTACGCTGCGTGGCAAACTTGGGGAGCCGAGTATGTTGCGAAGCATTACCACGGAATCGACCCTCAAAAGATTTCGGTGACTTCACCGCCGGAGTACGTTCGTGCCGACATCGTCGACGTGGTCTACTCGGACACCGCGATGAAGGACATGTCGCTGCTCGACAAACAGGTCTCCGCCAAAGTGGCTTCGGCATTTGCGAGTCACCCGTGGGTGCAGCGCGTCGTCGGCGTTCGTAAGAAAGCAAACGGTCGACTCGATGTTAGGCTCGACTACCGATTGCCAGTGGCGATGGTCTACGTGGATGATCCCAAGACCGGGCCCGGGTTCTTGGTGGTGGATGGCGAAGGCACTCTGCTGCCCAGCGATTTTGCACCGTCCGAAACGGATCATTACCTGCACATCATCGTTCCCGGTGCTTATCACACGGGCGGATATGGATTGCCGTTCGGCGACACGCGAGTTCATTCGGCGGCGTTGCTGGCGCGGTTGTTGGCACCGTATCGCGAAGAATTGAATCTGAAGAGCATCGGTGTGCACGGCGATCTACGCCAGAACCCGATCGTCCAGCTCGAAATCGCGGATGAGAATGGCGAGCGTTGGTTCTGGGGCAGTCCACCCGGCGAAGAGGTTGCCGGTGAAATGCCAGCGACAATGAAGATGCAAGCGATGCTGGCGGGAGTTCCGACTGGATCGGATCTTCGACAAGTTCAACTGCGTCCTTAGCAAGCACGCTGACTTCGGCTGAGCTATTCTCTTTCTTTCGCAGTCAGTTCATCTCGCGGAAGGAATGTTCAGTTGGTCCGAATCCATCTCGTTTTGTTGTTTGCCGTCGCGCTCTCGTGCACGAATCTTCTCGCGGCGGATCGTCCGAATGTTCTGGTGGCGATCTCTGATGATCAATCGTTCCCTCATACGTCGGCGTACGGTTACCAAGCCATCCAAACGCCCGCGTTTGATCGTGTTGCACGGACCGGAGTCTTGTTCAACAACGCGTTCACTCCGGCGCCTGGATGCAGCCCCATGCGAGCTGCGTTTTTGACCGGACGAAACATCTGGCAGATTGAACACGCCGGGACGCACGCCAGTTCGTTCGACACGAAGTACGAGGTCTACCAAGACCGACTGGAAAAGGCCGGTTACTTCGTCGGCTACACCGGCAAAGGATGGGGACCGGGCAATTGGAAAGTCAGCGAGCGATCTCGCAATCCGGCAGGGCCAGTGTTCTCGTCGAAGAAGTCCAAGTCACCCGGTGGGATCAGCAGTGTCGACTACGCCGCGAATTTTGATGCGTTCTTGGATCAGAGACCCGATGATGCACCATTCAGTTTTTGGTTTGGTTGCCAAGAACCTCATCGAGTGTTTGAGAAAGGCATCGGGCTAAAGAACGGAATGGATCCGGCCAAAGTCGTTGTGCCGGAGTTCTTGCCGGACACGCCTGAGATCCGCAGCGACATCCTGGATTACTGCTACGAGATCCAGTGGTTCGACCAGCATTTCGGCCGCATGCTGGAGTCGCTCGAGAAAGCCGGCGAGCTGGACAACACGATCGTGATCGTGACCAGTGACAACGGCATGGCGTTTCCGCGAGCCAAAGCGAACGTCTATGAGTATGGCATTCACATGCCGCTGGCGATCAGTTGGCCGGGCAAGGTGAAGGGTGATCGAGCCGTTGATGATCTAGTTAACTTGATCGATGTGACCGCGACGATCTATGAAGCAACCGAGGTTCAGCCTCCCGAGAAAACGCCTTTGAGTGGACGCAGTTTGGTGGGGCTGCTTCGGTCTGGCAAACGTGGAATCGTTGAACCCGATCGCGATGCGATTTTCTCTGGGCGCGAGCGACACTCGTCAGTCAGGTATCAATCTCTCGGCTACCCACAGCGATGCGTCCGGACGGATCAATACCTTTACATTCGCAACTTCCGTCCCGAACGCTGGCCTGCCGGTGCACCCCAGAAGTTTGGCTCGGGAAGTTACCCGAAGAACAAAGCGATTCTCGCCGAAGAATTGGGGCCCATGCACGAAGGCTACCACGACATCGACGGTTGCCCATCGCTCACGTTCTTGGTCGAAAATCACGACGATGCGGAGCTGGCAAAGTACTTGCAATGGGCCGTCGCAAAGCGGCCCGCAGAAGAACTGTTTGACATTCAATCCGATCCCGCTTGCTTGAATGACTTGTCCGCCAAGCCTGAATTCGCAGACGTCAAGCAAACCTTGAGTGAGCGACTGAACGATTACCTCACCGAGACAAACGATCCACGAGTGTCTGGGCCAAACGGTGGCGATGTTTGGGAAACCTACCCGCGATACAGCGGTTTGCGTTGGTTCCCCACACCTGACTGGGCGACTCAATCGCCAGATCGCGTTCCCAAGCTCGAGTGGTTGGAAAAGCGTCGTCCGAAGTAGTCGGCGAGTTCTAGTTGGCCATTGAGTTTTGTTCGCGAACGTCGGCATAAACAATCGCTGACAACCAAACCAAGCAAATGATTTGGCCCACGAGCGCGGCCACCGCGATCGCGATTGCGCCATAAGTACCAACGAAGGCTGCGGTCAGGCTCAGCATGACGACGGCCGCGACGATGCGGCATCGAATCGGAGCGAGCGGTTTGCCTCGTCCTTTCACGTAACTGTCCAGACCTTGCAGGATGCCTTTGATCGCGGACACCGGCGCCAGCCACCACGCGAACACGATCGCGGGTGCGAACTCCTCGCCGTAGACCAGTCGCACCAATGGACCGATCACGATCATGAACGCGATCGTGGAAACGGTTTGAATCGCGATTGATCCACCCAAGATTCGGTGCACATCGGATGTCTGCAAGCGTTTACTGCGATCAGCCGCCGTATTGAAAAGGTAGATACCCAGAGTGTTGGGGATCACAGTCAATGGATAGACGACCGGAACCATCGCCGCATAGAAGCCTTGCGTCAGCAGTGGAACCAACCACATCACCAGCAGCAGATCCAATCGCTCGAACAGATCCGTTGCCAACATGGAAACGCCGTAGGGACGACTCTCCTTGAGCAACTGATTGACCGGCGGTTCGCTTTTCCCGGTCGCAATCTTGGGCAGCCCAACCACGCAAGCGGCCATTGAGATCGCGGATGCGATGACAAACAAAACGCAGGCCAGGTTCAATGTCACGTCGGTCACGATCGCAGCGACCAACAGCAGAGCGGGGAACGCCGCAGCGGAGATGAACCGTCTGAGGTTGTACTTGGTGAAGTCACCCGCGCCGCGATCGACCGCCGTCATGATCAGCATCACGTGCTGACCGATGATGCTGAACGCACACAAGCACCCCAAAGACATCAGGTAGGCTTTCTCGTCTGGCAACGCGATCACATTGCACAGCACCACCAATCCGGTTGTGATGGCTCCGGTGGTCAGGCCCAACCACATCGCGGCGCGTCGGAGTTTGATGGTCTCGACGGTGCGATCCGCGGCGTAGCGGCAGATGACTTCCAGTCCCCCAAACAACCCGATGTACAGTGCCATCTGCACGTACAAAACGGTCGTCGCGTACTCACCGCGACCGACCGGTCCCAGCAATCGGGCCAGCAAGATGCCTTGGCCCATTTGCAGTGCAACAATCGCAAACGCGAATCCGACCGTTTGGGCGAACGAAAACGCTTTGGTGAATCTGCTGCGTGGCGGCGAGACTTCGGTTGCTTCTGCGGACGGTTGTTGACCGTTGATTGCTGGGCTAGGTGTGGCTTCTCCCGCGATCGATAGCCCAGCGTCTGCATTCGTGATGGAAGGTGGGCAGCCAAAGCTTTCGGATTCGCCGCTCTCAGCCGAGCATCCGCTGCCCGCGGCGGACCCAACGGTCGCCACGTTCTCGCAAGTCGTGTCAGACCGATCGCCGCGAATGCTGGATTCGCCCGTCGAAGGAGAGTCGGTAGAGGATCGGTCTGAGGTCATGTTGCGGAGCAGTATAATTGCGATCAGTGCATCCGCTTTGAGCTTCGTCAGTCGATTCCGTCCACGATCCGGACCTCAGGTCCCTGCCAAAACTGCCTGACTTGGTATCCGCCGAAGATGAAAACCGCGACGGTCATTGCGATCGCCGCGTAGATCTTCGCCTTGTCCCAATCGATTCGGCTGAGCAGGTTTGAACCGGCCGCACGTGCACTCTTGCCCGAAGATTTCGTAGCGAAGCTTCGTTTCGGTTCGCCGGCGCCCTTTCCTGATGGCGTTTGATCGGTAGCTTCCGCCGCTTCGTCGTCGAAAAATTCTTCGTCGCTGTCGAAGATCTCCGAATCAGATGCCGCCGCGTCAGGGTTGGATGTTTTGGCGCGAATATCGTCGTAACGTGCTTCCCGAGCGACATCGTCCTCCGCTTCCAAGAAGGAGGCAATGTCGACTTCCTGCCAAGCTTCCCCTTGAAGCAACGAGACCGGAGATGCGGCAGGTTTCTTGGGAGCAGCAGGTTCTGGCTCGCTCAAGCGCAGCGTGGCTTTGTCGTCTTCGACCCCGGCAGCGGTGTCAAAACGAGTCTCGTTCACGACCGTGTCTTCGCGTGATGCCTCTTCGGTAGGGCCGCCGCCATGAAGCTCGATCTCGGCGGTCTCACCGTTTTCGATCACTAGATCGAATGCGATCTTTCCGCATCGAAGCTCGGCGCCATCAACCAGCTCGATCCAGGTTCGCGTCGGGACGCGAGTTCCGTTGACGCGAGTTCCCGCGGAACTATCCAGGTCAAAGATTCGAAATCGGGGTTCCGAATCGGCTGGTTTTTCCCAATGCAGCAGGCAGTGTTTCCGGCTGACCGAGCGGCTCTTCGGTCGGATTTGGCAAACGCGATCACGACCGATCATGTAATAACCGGTGTGAATTGCCGCGACCATGCCGGCTCGGCTTCCGGTTGCAAGGATCAGTTGGGCGGAGGTTTCGGTCACCAGTTTCAATCGGTCGTGCATCGGAGAGGAAGGTCCGGTCCGACCCTTTCTGGCCGCGCCGCTACTGCGGTCCAATCATAACAAAGAGAGTCGAATTTGCCGAGGTTTCAACCGCCGTTGATGATGACGATCTCTTTCCCGCTTTCGGTCGCCTTGATTTTCGGGGCCTTCAATTCTTCTGGTTTGGAGATCGTGTAGACAGCCATGCCGACCACTGTGATCAGGGCGATGACGGCAATCGCCAATCCCATCCCCAGCATCAGCGTTTGCCCCTGCTCGGATTTCGCGTTGGAAGACGAATTCGTTTTGGATGCTGCGCCGGCGAGAGGTGGCGGAGTGCTCGACAACCCGGAGGCCGATCCAGGGAACGCGCTCGGTGTGGTCGCCACGCCGATGTCCGGCAACGTGCTGAAGTCAAATTCGCCCGCGTCGTGCAGCGTTTCATCGGCATCCGACCCGTTGAAGACGGACTGGTCTTCCATCGTCGCTTGGTACAGTTGTCCGTCTTCGGTCGTGTCCGACGTCGACGCGATGGCCGCGAGTGGCTGGTGATTTTTTTGCTTCAGCCCAGCGGTGCGGCGGATGCGATCGAATTGCCCAATCAAATCCACGGCGGATGGCGGGCGATCGGCGGGTTTCTTTGCCATCATCCGGACCAGAAGGCTCGCCAGCGGTGCTGGGCAATCGGGACGCAGCTTTCGGACGTCTGGAATCGGAGCGGTCTGATGTTTCGCGAGTCGCTGAGCCACCGTGTCGCCTTTGAATGGCGGTCGTCCGGTGAGCAAGAAAAACAACGTGCAACCGAGCGAGTAGATGTCCGCCCTGGCGTCGACGCTGTGACTGTTGAGAGCTTGTTCCGGTGCAACGAAGTCGGCCGTTCCAGTCAGCCGGCGTTTGCCGCTTTCGCCTGAGCTTTCGGACCAACCGATTCGAGCCAGTCCCATGTCGCTGACCTTCACCACGCCATCGGATCGCAACATCAGGTTGGATGGTTTGATATCACGGTGGATGATTCCGCGTTCGTGAGCGTGAGATAGCCCGCCGGTTGCCTGATACATCGCATCAACCGCCGCGGCGATCGACATCACACCGTCGCGGGCAACGACTTGGTGCAAATCGATCCCGTCGATGTACTCCATCACAATGTAGAGCTTGCCGTTGGACTGATTGAAGTCGTAGGCGCGAACGATGTTCGGGTGATCGAGTTGGGCGGACGCTCGTGCTTCTTCTTGAAAGCGTTGGATCCGGCGTTCATCGCGACTGGCGTCCGAATTCAATATCTTGAGCGCCATCTGACGTTTCATGACATTGTGTTCACCCAAGTAAACCATCCCCATGCCGCCTTTGCCGAGCGGCCGAAGCAGCTTGTAAGCGCCGAGGAAGAAACCTTTGCTCTTTCCGGCGAGGAGCTTGCTGGATTGCCACCGCGTCAGCAGGCCCGCGTTCTGCATCCCATCGGCGAGACGCTTGGGAGTGAACTTGGTGTCGTCGGTCATCAGCGATGCGACGACCGTCTTGATCTCGTCGAGTGTCACCACACCGGCAGCGATGGATCGCCGTACAAGTGCACGGGACTCTTCATCTAGGATGGGCGCAGAGGCGGGAGGGCTCTCGGCAGACATAAGGACATCGCATCAATGAGAGGTGAACCGGTCGGATCAGTTTACCAATCGACACCCGGTTTTGCGAAGGAACAGTTTCCTTCGTTTCGGCTGCAATTCCCGCTGTTTATCGCCTTTGACGATGAAGTTTTGATGAACATTGATTCGATTGTGTTCCGATCAATCCATCGCCTCGGATTCTTCCACCTGAAACACCTCCTCGGGGTAGTCCACTCGGCACAGGAACAAGCCATGGGGCGGCGCTGTGGGACCGGCCATTTTGCGATCGCGGCTCTCCAGGACTTCGTCGACCCACTCCACCGGTTTGCGTCCGCGGCCGACTTCCAACATGGTGCCGATCAAGTTGCGAACCATGTTGTATAGAAAACCTTCTCCATCGATTTCAAAGCACCAGTGTTCGCCTTCCAATTCCGCGCCGGTCGGTCCGGCGGCGGATCGAGGGATCCAGCGGGCCGAATGAATGGTTCGAACCGTCGACGGTCGCTCGGCGCCCGTTCCTTGAAACGCTTTGAAGTCATGCCGTCCCACAAACTTGGTCGCAGCCATCTGCATCGCTGAGTGGTCGATCGGTCCGCCGACTCGATGGACGAACCGATTCGCGAATGGATCTCGACTACCACCAACTTGCACCAAGTACTGATACTGCTTTCCCGTGGCATCGGCGATCGGATGAAAACGCTCTCGAGTTTCGCGAACGGCTTTCACCCGAATGTCATCGGGCAACTTGCTGTTGATCGCCCGCTGGAGAGCAATCGTGCCCGCGTTCCAAACCGGCAACACACAACGACCGACTTGGCCGATCGCGTGCACGCCGGCATCCGTGCGACCGCTGCCTAACACACGGACCGGGCTTCCAGCCAACGGTCGGATAACGCGTTCGAGTTCCGACTGGATCGACCGCTGTTCAGGTTGGACCTGCCAGCCACAATACTCGGTGCCGTCATAAGCGACCGTCAAATGAAACGTGCGAGGGCGGTCGTTGGCTGGCAATTCAATTCTCGATGGAAACCGGATCTCGATGACTCACCGCATTCGATTGCGACGCCCCTGGACCCGCGAAGTTTTTCGCGACGGTCAGCTGATTGATCAAGCAGACCGAGTGGATGTTCCGGATGCTTCGGAGACGCCCGAGATCTCGGCAAACAACAATCAAAGCGATGAAACACGGTTCGAGTATCATGCCATCTATCGCCGGCATTTCAATTGCCCCACCGGCTTGGAAGAGGGCGATCAGGTGTCGATCGAGATGGTCCCTGCACCGAATCGATGGTTCGTGGTGCGTTTGAATGACGAGGTCATCGGTTCAAGCGACTTGGCCGGGCTCGCGAAAGAAAGCGACCGCGAATCCATCCGGTTGCAAATTCCTGAGCCGTTGATGGGACAGAACCAGATCGAAATCGAACTGCGATCAGAAGTCACGGCGGATCTTCCGCTTTGCACCGCGGAAGTCGCCCTGCGTATCGACGCTGCAGGCTGAGAAAGGTGGCTTAGGATTCCATCCTGTGATTTGCAAAGAGCACCCTAGGGATCGCTCACAGGCTGGAAGCCTATGCCACAGTTTAGAGATGTTGCTCGATCAAACGGATCATCGACTGCGAAGATTCGACCGCACCAACGGTGGTCGTCTTCGGGAACAGCAGCTTCGGAATCGTGCCCGCGCCCGCTCGCTGATAGAGCTGGATGTGTTTTTGAATGTATTCGGTCGGAGTCGACCCGTTTAGCGTTGACTTCAGTTTCGCTTCGTCGACCAGTTGCGAAGCGTACGATAGAGCTTGCGAGTGGGTTGGCTTTGAATCGAACATGTAAGCGTGGAACTCACCAAACTTTTCTCGGTCGACCATCCAAACCGCAACGGCCAATTTCGCTAGGTCACAAGCCTCACGATGTGACGCGTGAGTGCTCTTGATTTCTGGGTTGCATTGTCCGTCCAAAGGAACCGGCAGCATGATGACGGCCAGACGATCGCCGAAGTGTTCTTCGGCCGCTTTGAGTGACTCGTGCGTGCGTTGGCAGTGTGGGCAGGTGTAATCGAACATCTCAACAAACACCATCTCCGCATCCTGCTTTCCGACGAGGGGCCAGTCCTTGGTCGCTAAGCGAACGCCACCCAAGATCTCCGCCGTTTTCGGTGTTTCACTTTGCGGAGCTTCTACTTCAGCTGATAGCAACGAAGCCGGGTTCACCATCGCCATCGCAAAACGAGCGAAGTCAAAGTTGGCGACTCGTTCGATCATCTTTGTTGCTTCACGAGTCTTGCTGACTGATTCAGGTGGTGCGAACAAACCGTCGACGCTCTCTCCCTGTGCGGATGTACCGCTGGTTGGTGCTTCGAAGACGCCTGGGGCAGCGAAGGTTTCGGACGCTTCGACTGATCCGGGAGCATCGAAAGTGGCTGGTTGAACGCTGTGTTCAATCACTTCAAATGTTTCTGGTGGTTCGGTCGAAATTTGCAGCGTGATCATCGCTGCGAGCCCAGCGACAGCGGCGGTGCCCAAGTAGCGAAGCGACGGCGTTTGCAACGGACGACTGTAGAGGAACGTTCCCGCCAGAACCAAACCGGCGACGTGAGCGACCATGCAGTACGGGCACAGATGGCCAAGTGCGAACACCTGCAGGCCAAGGAACCACAACGCGGCTCCGCCAGCCGACAACGCAGCAACGCCGAGTGCACCCCAGCGAACTCGTTTCCAAAACAGACTGATCGGGCGGAACAGCAGCAACGCGATTACCGACACGTGCGTCAGGATGGCTGGGACGCTGACTGGGATTGTGGCGACTTTCGACCAGCGGCTGTGCAACACGTGGCCGCAATCAAAGACGCTTCCGCCCGAACAACCCGCGACGGGCGACTGCGTGAATGAACTGTAAGCCAGATAGCTGCTTGTCCCCAACGCAATGACGCTGCACGCCAGCATCAACCACCACGAACTGACTCGAATCCGAGATACCGCGCCGCCCGCGGACTCCCTCCAATTCAGAGGCGAATGAGACAGATGATTGACCGAAGAGTGCAAATCGACAGTGGCCATGGTGGATCCAACAAATAGACAGGTGGGAGATCTTGCTGCGGTGCATCGGCAGAATCGCAGGTTGTGTGCCAATGTCCCGGCCGCGCGAACTAAATTGCATAATTCGCGGGAATTGCCTGATTTGCCCTGCCCAAGGGAACGGGAAGGTCCACTGAGCGACCAATTTGAAAGCAAATGCACCATCCTTGAAGGCTCATGCTTTGGATGTCCATTCGCTCGTGGATCCCGCAAGAATCGCTGGGAACACAAGGTGTCGCATTTTCTGCTGCGAACCGTCTCAAATTGGGAGAGGTATGGCTGGCTCAGCAATGCGGCCCGCAGGCGGTTACACCAAAGGGCTGTAGGTGCGACGGTATTCGGTGGGAGTGATTCCGGTGGACGTTTTGAATTGCCGAGTCAAATGGCTCTGGTCGTAGAAACCCGTTGTTGCAGCGATGTTGCCGATCGCCTCTTGAGTCGATTCCAGCAAGTGCCTTGCCACACCCACTCGGACTTCCCGGATGTAGTGGTTCGGCGTGATTCCGAACAGGCGCATGAATTCGCGATGCAACTGGCTAGGGGACAAGTTCGCTTCTCGGGCCAAGTCCGCGACCGCAATTGGATCGGCGTAGCGCTGTGTCACGAACTGAACCACATTCAGTAAACGCAGATGACCGCTCTCGGGGGCGTCAGAATCGTGGTACGGCCGCTTGACTCCCGCCAACGCCACGACATCGCCGGTGGAATCCAGCAACGGAATCTTGTTGCACGAGTAGATCTGCGGCACGCCGCGGCTATCGGGGACCAACCAAATTTGATCGGTCAACGTCTCACCCGAAGCGACCACGCGGCGATCTTCCTCCACATACTGCGTCGCTATTGCCGGCGGAAAAAAGTCAAAGTCGGTTTTGCCGACGATGGAGGATTCATCTTCTACGCCAACAATCCGGCAAACCACACGGTTGGCCCGCAAGTAACGTCCGTCCGCTGCTTTGACGTACATGTAAACCTGCGGCAAAAAGTCGAACAGCTCCAGACACGCCATCGGATTGGCGATGCTGTCGAAGACATTTGTATGCCAGCGAACGGTATCGGAAGGGATTTTCGGCATGCGAGGATTTTACAAAACGATGCAACGAATCGGCAAGACACAGCAGCGTTGATTGACAATAATGGCAGATCACACAACGTCGATTCTGCAACGCCTTTTCGGGTGTACGCCCATCGCGAGCCCACCTTGATCCGAGCCCATTGTATGACCAGCCGAGTGAACCCGGTCTTCGCAACGTTGATCGGGTTGGCATGGATTGCTCTTTTGAGTTGTCCTGTCGTGATCGCGGAAGACGTCTCATTTTCACGCGACGTCTTGCCGGTCCTATCGGACCGATGCTTTCACTGCCACGGTCCGGATGAAGGCAACCGCGAAGCCGACCTGCGATTGGATGTTGAGACTGCTGCGAAAGAAGATCGTGGCGGATACGCGGCGGTGCAGGCCGGCGATTTGGAGAGCAGCGAGATCTGGTCGCGAATCATTTCCGACGACGAAGACATGGTGATGCCGCCCGCGGATTCACACCGCAAACCACTGACCGAAAAAGAACGCGAAGCGATTCGGCAGTGGATCGAGTCCGGAGCACCTTGGGGGAAGCATTGGTCGTTCGAGAAGTTGTCACGTCCGGTTGTTCCTAAGTCTGCGGAGACAGACTCTAAAACGCATCCGATCGACGCGTTCGTCATGGAGAAACTGGCGGAGAACGATCTCGCATTGAGTCCGCCCGCGTCACCGGTCACACAGCTTCGTCGGCTCTCGTTCGACTTGACCGGTATCTCACCGACGTCCGAGCAAATTGTTCGTCTGGAAGAACAGTCCGAATCTGACGCAGAGCAAAGTTGGAACGAGCTCATTGATCAATGCCTCGAATCGCCGCACCATGCCGAACGCATGGCAATGTGGTGGCTCGATGCCGCCCGATATTCCGACTCGGACGGGTTCCAGCAGGACGGGACACGAGAAAACTGGCCTTGGCGAGATTGGGTGATTGACCAGTTCGCCAGCAATCGACCGTTCGACGAGTTCACGATCGAACAGTTCGCGGGTGACTTGCTTCCCGACGCTACGGCCGAGCAGAAGCTGGCGACATGTTTCCATCGCAACCACATGACCAACGGCGAAGGTGGCCGCGACCCGGAAGAGTCTCGCATCGACTACGTTATCGACCGAGTCAACACGACGGGAACGGTTTGGCTGGGGCTGACGCTCGGTTGCGTGCAATGTCACACGCACAAATTCGATCCGATCACACATCACGACTACTATTCGATGTCGGCGTTCTTCAACAGCATCGATGAAGACGGCAACGCGGGGATGCGAGCCAAACCGTATCTGGAATTTGAATCACCCAAGGTCGATCCTCAAGCGAATGAATTCACAATCTTCGTCAAGCAATGCGAAAACGACGAAGCGGTGGAGAAAGAACACGCCGTCAAGCGTTTCGAAGAATGGCTCGCGGAGTTTCAAAGCGACCCGCCGTCTGATCATGAAGTCTGGCAAACACCCACACCCAAACTAAGCAGCAGCGAGGGCACCAATTTCACTGTGGAAGACGAACGCATCGTTCAAACTCACGGTCCGACACCGGTTCAAGATGACTACCGAATCGTGATGCAGATCCCCAGCGACATGCCTCGGATCACCGGTTTGCGTATCGAAGTCTTCCCGCATGAATCACATGTTGGCGAAGCTTTCACACGAAGCGGGAATGGAGACTTCGCCCTGACGAGCGTCCTGGCGATGGGACGCCGCGAAGGCAGCCCATCGGAAACCCAGCTGGATTTCGCCGGTGCTAAAGCGGATTACCAAGCATCCAAAGATCGCAAGACCGAGTGGGACAAGCGCTACGCGAATATCAAAGAGACGCTGAACGACGACGCTCGCGACGGATGGACGACCGAAGGTGCCGAGACGATCGAACCGCACGTTGGAGTCTATGAACTCGAAGAACCTTGGGACGTCGAATCCGGCGATCAAATTGTCGTTTTGATGCGGCAGAGATCCACTCATGGAAATGCGAACATCGGCCGCTTTCGCATCTCGTTGACGTCCGAGCGGGGTGAAACGGTTCGGCGTGTCGATGGTGGTTCCCCACTAAAAGAACTCATCGAATGGATCAGCTCTGACGAAAACGATTCGGCCGACCCGCTCAGCGACAAGCTCCGCAATCGATTGCTGGAGCAGTTTCTGATCTCCGATCGCGAATACCAGGCCGTCAACAATCGATTGAAACTCGCCCGGAAGCAGCTTGGCAATCTGAAGAAACAAGCCGAGCCTCGCAAAGTCATGGTGCTTGCCGAGCGTGAGAAACCACGCGACACACATGTTTTGCTGCGTGGTGTTTGGGACGCGAAGGGTGACGTGGTTGCTCGCGCGGTGTTGCCAAGCGTGTTGGAATGGCCTGCCGAGAAATCTCGCACTCGATTGGATCTGGCCAATTGGATCGTCGATTCCGAAAACCCGCTGACGGCTCGCGTGATTGCGAATCACATGTGGCAATTGATGTTCGGTGCGGGTTTGGTTCGAACGCCGGGCGACTTTGGTCTGCAAGGCGAACTGCCGACGCATCCAAGATTGCTCGATTGGTTGGCGGTGGAGCTGATCGAAAGCGATTGGGATTTACGGCATATCCTGAGATTGATCGCGACCAGCCAAACGTACCGGCAGAGCAGCGTTGCCACGCCTGAGTTGCTGGAATTGGATCCCGAGAATCGGTTGCTTGCCAGATCCCCACGGTTCCGATTACCAGCCTGGATGATTCGCGACAATGCATTGCGGGTCTCAGGTCTGCTTGATCCGACCGTGGGTGGTCCGCCCGTGTACCCGTACCAACCGCCCGGCGTTTGGGCGGAGATCACGATGGGCCGGTTTGACTATCAGCCCAGCCTGAGTTCGCGGCAGTATCGACGCACGATCTATGCGTTTTGGCGTCGTAGCAGTGCACCGACATTCCTTTTCGACAGTGCCCAACGCCGCGTTTGCGAAGTGGGGGTGAGACGCACGAACACTCCACTTCACGCTCTGACGTTAATGAACGACAAAACCATGTTGGAGTCATCGCGTGCGTTTGCTGATGCGATCGTGACTGGAGGAGACTCGCCGGGCGAAGCTTTGTGGGAGAATCACGCGAACGCTCTCGCGGTCAGAGTCTTGTCGCGGCATTTCCACGACTCCGAACGGGCTGCTTTACAATCGGTTTGGAATCGCACCAACGATTACTACAGCGATCACATCGACGAAGCGATCGAGTTTTGCACCGTCGGTCAAATGGAATCGCCTGAGTCGGAAGTCGCGGCAGAAACCGCCGCCTGGATGACAACCGCCAGTCTGATTTTAAACCTTGACGAAGCCATGACACGTGAATGAGCCGGCCATTCGGTTGGTTCGCTCTTGAGTTCTTAATTCCATCGCTCCATTCGTTGCGAAATGACATGCATCATCACGAAACTCAATTGCAACTCGGTCGACGGAGCTTTCTATCGCAGGCCGGATTCAATTTTGGTGCCCTGGCCGCGGGAGCTATGTTGGGTGACGAATTGGCAGCGAGCGAACTCAAATCCAGCCTGCCGCATTTCGCTCCGAAGGCCAAGCGGGTCATCTTTCTGACCCAATCCGGCGGTCCGTCTCAGATCGAGTTGTTTGATCACAAGCCGGAGCTGCCAAAGTTGGCTGGCACCGAGTTGCCCGACAGTGTTCGCCAAGGCCAACGACTGACCGGAATGACCAAGAATCAAAAACAATTGATTCTGCCAGCGATCACCAAGTTTCATCGGCATGGCGAGTGCGGCCGGCTGGTTGGAGAGTGGTTGCCCCACATCGGATCGATCTCGGATGAACTGTGCTTCGTCAAATCGATGGTCACCGACGAGATCAATCACGCACCCGCGATGACGAAGTTTTTGACCGGACATCAGCTTCCTGGGCGTCCCAGTTTTGGTGCTTGGGCCAGCTATGGTTTGGGCAGTATGAACAGCAACCTGCCCGACTATGTCGTGCTGATTTCGAAGATGAAACGGCCCAGCGATCAGCCGCTCTACGATCACTATTGGGGAAGCGGTTTTCTGCCTTCCAAACATCAAGGCGTCAAGCTGCGAAGTGCAAAGGATCCGGTTCTGTATCTGAACGATCCCGATGGGTTCCCGCGTGAACTGCGTCGTGAAATGCTTGACGGGCTGGCAGCGATGAATCGGTCGCACCACGCCGAGACGATGGATCCTGAAATTGAAACGCGAATCGCTCAGTACGAAATGGCATTTCGGATGCAAACCAGCATCCCTGAATTGACCGATTTGAGTGACGAGTCCGACGAAACGTTTGAACTGTATGGTCCCGATTCACGTCGCCCGGGTAGCTACGCGGCGAACTGCATCCTGGCTCGCCGTTTGGCCGAACGTGACGTGCGGTTCATTCAGTTGTTTCATCCCGATTGGGATCACCATTCGAGACTGAGTTCTTGGTGCGTTTCGCGTTGTGTTGATACTGATCAACCTAGCGCCGCTCTGGTCAAGGATCTCAAGCGACGTGGATTGCTCGATGAAACGCTGATCATTTGGGGCGGCGAATTTGGACGCGGCGTGGCTGGTCAAGGCAAATGGGATTCACCCGAAGCCGGCCGAGATCACCATCCACGCTGCTTCACGATCTGGATGGCTGGTGCTGGCATCAAGCCTGGGACAAGCTACGGTCAGACGGATGATTTCAGTTACAACGTCGCTGAAAATCCGGTCCACGTGCGTGATCTGCACGCAACGGCGCTTCACGTGCTGGGGATTGATCACGAACGGTTCACCCACCGCTACCAAGGCCTCGATTTCAAGCTGACCGGTGTGGAATCATCCCAGGTCGTGCACGACATCTTGGCTTGATTCGGTCGCCCGGGCGTGGGCAGCGTTCGCTGAACGCTCGCTTTCCGCCTCCGCCAACATCGAGGTCGTCCAGTTTTTAACTGCTGGGTTGCGAAGCGTTTATCATCACCCTCCCCCTGGGAGGGTCGAGCGAAGCGAGGGGAGGGTCGAGCATCGGAACCAGCGCGTAACCCTCCCCGGCCCGAAGCGGGCCGACCCTCCCAAAGGGAGGGTGAAATAAAACTGCACGACCTCGCAGCGGGAGGGTGCGGAAAGCGAGCGTTTAGCGAGATTTCCGGGGGAGGGCAATCCGCGCCACCTCCATGCTCGGCCTCCTCCCTCGCGTACGCCTGAACGGCGTCGCTCGAACTCCCCCCAAACTTCGTTTCGGGAGAGGTTCTCAAATGCTGAATCCGCTAAAACGCGGCCTCGACAAACTGCACAACCTCCTTCGTCGGGAGGGGGGCTCATGACGCTGCTGGCACAGCACCTGAAAACGGCATGGTCTCTGCGATCAGGAGGGGGAATTCAAACTTCCGAGCACGCTGTTTGCAATTTGTCGATCCTCGAAGCGGGGCGACTGATCGCTTCGCAGGCCGGCATCAACCAAGTCTCGTGCGAGATTGGTGCGGTTTCCCTTGTTTGAACGTGGCGATCGAAGAGTTTTCATTTGTTTGAAATCTTTTTGCATCCAAAGCCTGCCTGGCTGCGAACTCTCAAACAACCACGCAGAAGAGACGTGGTTTGGGAAATTCAAAACATTCGTTTGAGAGACAGAAAGATGAAAAAGACACTGACCAGTTTGTTCGCCGTGGCTCTCATTGGCATGAGTGCCGCATCAGCAACTGCCGCCGACATTGTCGACACCGCAGTTGGAGCAGGAAAGTTCAAGACACTTGCTGCGGCACTTGGTGCTGCTGACCTGGTCGACACTTTGAAGGGGGAAGGACCGTTCACCGTCTTTGCACCGACGGACGCGGCTTTCGAGAAGCTGCCAGCCGGCACGGTGGAGACGTTGCTGAAACCTGAAAACAAAGGCCAATTGGCTGGCGTCCTGACGTACCACGTCGTCGCGGGCAAAGTGATGGCGGAACAAGTGGTCGGCTTGAAGGGTGCCCAGACCGTCAACGGCCAACGAGTCGACATCAAAGTGGATGGTTCCAGCGTCATGGTCGATGGTGCCAACGTTGTGACCACGGACATCGTTTGCGACAACGGCGTGATCCACATCATCGACAGCGTGATTTTGCCAGCCGACAAGACCATTCCTGAAACAGCGGACGCGGCAGGTAGTTTCAAGACTTTGCTTGCTGCAGCGAAGGCCGCTGGACTGGCGGAAGTGCTCGGCAGCGAAGGCCCCTTCACTGTCTTCGCACCGACGGACGAAGCATTCGCGAAGTTGCCCGAAGGGACGGTTGCGTCCTTGTTGGAACCAGCCAACAAAAAGAAATTGGTCGACATCCTGAAGTACCACGTTGTCTCTGGCCGCGTGTATTCTGAAGACGCTGTCGCAGCGAAGTCAGCCAAGACACTTCAAGGGTCGCCTCTTGGAATCAAAGTGACCGACAGCGGAGCGATGGTCAATGATTCAAAGTTAGTTGCAACTGATGTGGACGCTTCGAACGGTGTCATCCACATCATCGATGCGGTACTGCTTCCACCTGAGAACGCTGTCGACGCTCGTCGAGTGATTGAGAACACGGTCGCTCAAGGTGCTCGTCTGTTCAACGCCGGACATCACAGTGCTTGTGCTGACTTGTACCACACCACGATGACCGAGCTGATGTCTGCGAACCTTGGCGACTCGCTAAACAGTCACATGTCGACTGTCTTGACGAGTGCCAACCACACCACCTGCCCAACCCAGCGTGCTTGGACATTGCGAACTGGGATCGACCAAATGTACGGGCAGATTGTGACCAATCGCTAAGTTGCGAGGATCGGTTTCTGCTTCGTCGTCGAACCAAATCGAACGAGCGAGTTTCAACCACATTGAAGCTCGCTTGTCCGTTGCGCGGCAGAGCAGCCACGGTATACTGCACGGGCCGTGACGAACGAGGGGATTCAAATGTTTGGTCCCATGGTGTTGTGTGAGCCAGCGATCATGCTGGTGGAACACTTGTCAACAAGACCTGAATTCAACTGAGCGAAGGCGGACTTGAGCAACTCAATTTTAGAGCGAATCGCTGCGGGAGAGCATTCTGCAGTCGGAGATTGCCTGGACCAATATGGGCGTCTCGTCTGGTCGCTTGCCCGGCGATTGGCACCCACGGCCGAAGACGCGGAGGATGCGGTCCAGGAAGCGTTTGTTTCCATTTGGCAAAACGCGGCTCGGTTTGATTCCGAAAAGTCCACCGAGGTCACATTCATTGCCATGATCGCTCGACGCAGAATCATTGACCGAATGCGTCGCGGCATTCGTCCGACTGAGTGCGAGGTTGGTGGCGCTGATTTGCTCGTCAATGAACAGGCAGATGAATCCGCAACGGCAGGCAGCCGTGCTGCGGAGCTGGCAGACGAGGCCCGCAAAGCGGACAGTTGTTTGAGGAAGTTATCCACTGAGCAGCAGAAGGTGATTGATTTGTCGATTCATCGAGGGCTGTCGCACGGAAGGATCTCCGAAGTCATCGGAATGCCGTTGGGGACGGTGAAGTCAAACGCGAGGCGAGCATTGCTCAGCCTGAAAGAATGTATGAATCGACAAGGTCGCAGCCCGATTGTTGCGGCTGCTGATCAAAGAGGGGGTGGGCTATGAGTGAGCGACCAGACGACTTCCAGCCGACCTACGATCCAGGGGATCCCGGCAGCGACGCTTCCAACAACGACTTGCGTTTGCCACTTCGAGCGCAGGAGCTCTTGGCGGGGAAAGTCCTTGGTGATCTGTCTGATCAAGAGCACGACGAAGTTTCGAACTGGCAGGAGACCGAGGCCGATTTGGCGACGTTCTTCGAGCTGGAGAAAACGGCGGCCGCGGTGGATATGGCTTTGTCCTTTCGGCGGTCTCAAGATTCCGACACCAGCCCGGATGCGGAACTGCCCGCCGGCCTACGCGAGAAGATCCAAGCTGACGCAGGACGCGTTCTCGCGGAGGTTTCTGGAACCGGAATCGGAAGCGTGCAACGAACGGACGATTCGGTGGACAACGCGGTCACGTCTGCTCCGTTGGAAATAGTCCAGCCGCGCAAGCGAACTGATCTGAGGCCACGCGAAGCTGCCGCATGGCTGGCGTTTGCTGCATCCGCCTTGTTGGCATTGGGACTTTGGCGTGGAAGTGAGTGGAATCGTCCGGGAAATGTTGAAACGACCGCCGCGGCGGAGCGTACTTTGCTGTTGAACGAAGCGGAGGATGTGGTCCAAGTTGCGTGGGGCGATGGCAAGCACCCGTTCCAGACCGAAGTAAAAGGGGATGTTGTCTGGAGCAACGCATCCCAAGACGGTTACATGCGTTTTGTCGGGATGCCTGTGAACGATGTGGCGGTGGAGCAGTATCAGTTGTGGATCATCGACCCAGCGCGGGATGACGAACCGATCGACGGTGGCGTCTTCGACATTGATTCGACCGGAGAGGTTGTGGTTCCGATCACAGCGAAATTGAAAGTCCTGGATCCGGTTGCCTTTGCGATCACGGTTGAAAAGCCGGGCGGGGTGGTCGTGTCATCGCAAGAGAATCTGCCACTGTTGGCTACGGTTCAGTAGTTCCAGTCAACGCGTTGATCCGGACGAGGCGAGCGTGTTGGGGCATCCAAAGCTGCTGCATTCAACCGCGGAGCGGTGACAGTTGGTAGCCTCGGGTTTCAACCCGAGGTTCGTGTGCGTCACCCGAGACGGCCAAGCCGCGGAGTGGCGACAGTTGTTTGAAACGCATTCCCGGCTGTCGTCGCTCCGCGACTTGGCGGGTGTGTTGGGGTGTCGGGGACCTTGGGTTGAAACCCAAGGCTGACGGATTTCGTCGCTCCGCGACTGGTTCAACCGCGGAGCGGTGACAATTGCCGGCTCACCTGCGGTCTTGCACTTTTGCTTCCATCTTTCGCAGCTTTGCGTCGAGATCTTGGATCGCGGGCTGCATTTCTGGTTCCCGGATCAGGTTGTGGTGTTCCCCAGGATCGGACTGCAAGTCGTAGAACTCGTCGCGTCCTTCATTGTGTCGATCACGAATGAGTTTGTATCGCGGGGTGCGGTAACCTCTCAGGGACGCGGTCGTGTAACGGATCATGTCGTACTCGGTGTACAGTTCCTGATCCCAATCGGCCTGCGATTCACCTTTCAACAACGGTGTCAGATCTCGGCCCATCAACCCTTGGGCTGCGGACGCATCACCCGCGACGGCGCACAGCGTCGGGAACCAATCCAAATGAGACGCGGTGTGCTCAATCACGTTGGAAGGTTTCACCACGCCGGGCCATCTCACGATCGCCGGCACACGCAGTGAATGGTCGTAAAGATTGGGGCGATACTTCTTGGAGATTACCCGAGTGCCTTGGTGCATTTCGCCTGGCGGTTTTTGCTTCGTCGCCCAGATCCCATTGCCTTTGTGCCAGATTCCATTGTGGCCCATGTTGAATCCGTGATCCGACGTGAAGATCACAATCGTGTTGGAACTCAAACCTCGGTCGTCGAGCGTTCGCAGCAATCGCCCGAGGTTGCGGTCCACGCCAGTCGTGCTGGCCAAATACTCCTTCATCATTTTGCGAACCCGCGTCGTATCCAGTCCTGGGTAATCTGGGATGGTTGGATCCATCGTGTCATACGGTTCCCAGTCCTCCGGCGCGACCGGCAACCAGCGCCCATGAGGTGCTCGAGTTGACAGGCACAGAAAGAACGGACGGTCCGCGTTGTGTTCCACGAACTCGATGGCATGATCCGTCAGGATGTCTGTTGTCAGTCCCTCGAAGGTGTGGACTTTGCCGTCGAGTTCCAGTTCGGGGTTGTCCGGCGACGTCCCGCCTCCTGTCAGCCCCATGAACGAATCGAATCCGTGTTGAGTCGGGTGTTTGTCGCCGTCCTCCGATGCCGTCCAGTCACCGAGGTGCCATTTGCCGACCAGACCGGTGCGATAGCCCTGACGCTGCAAGACTTCTGCGAAGGTCGTTGTGGTATCGGGATCGAGGAAAACGGGAGCTTCGGGATCGTAGAGTTTGTGTCCCGGTTGTGGGATGAAATCGGTGATCCCCAATTCGCTGGCGTAGCGGCCTGTCATCAAGGTCGCCCGAGCCGGACTGCAGACCGGAGTGGTGCAGAAGAAGTTGCGAAACACGGCTCCTTCTGCTGCCAATCGATCCATGTTTGGCGTCGATGGAACCGGCACGTCGTCGAACTGTCCTGAACGAACGGCTTCTGCAAAAGCCCACGGGGCTTGGTCGTCCGTCAAAATCATCACCACGTTTGGCTTGGCGGCAGTGGTTGATCTGATCGGCGTCGCCCAGTGCACGAAGCAACAAATCGTCAGTGACCAAGCCAACGTCTTCCAGCGAATCAATCCAAGCGTCATGATCGAAGTAGCATTCAAAACAGGGTGTGCAAACAGTGGGGATGTCACGACATCTTATCCGCTGTCGCCGCCATTTGCGTGGTGAAACCATCCGGTCTGTCACAGCGTAGAATCAGACGTGGTTTATCCCCTTCGAGAATCAAAAATCATGCTTTCATCCACGTTTCAGATTCGTGAACTCTTCAATGCTGACTGGCCGGCGACTTGGGCCGTGATCGAACCCGCATTTCGATCTGGAACGACTTTCCCGCATCCGCAGGACATCACGTCGGAGGCAGGCTACGAAATATGGGCCGCGGGGTCGGCCAAAGCGTATGTGGCCGAAGATGAGTCCGGCGGAATTCTCGGGACGTACTACTTGAAACCGAATCAACCGGGGCGAGGATCGCACGTCTGCAATTGCGCTTACATCGTTTCAAGTGCGGCCCGAGGGATGGGCATCGCTTCGAAGATGTGTGAGCATTCTCAGCGGGAAGCTTTGCAGGAAGGTTACCGATCCATGCAATTCAATTTTGTGGTGTCGACGAACACGGGAGCCGTCCGGCTTTGGCAGAAATTGGGGTTCGAAATTGTCGGGACCCTTCCCGAAGCGTTTGATCACCCGGAAAATGGCTACGTCGATGTCTACGTCATGCACAAAAGCCTTCTCGGCTAACGATCAACTGCTTTGATCGTCATTCTCTTCTCGCTTCCAAGTACTCACCGACCGGGTGTCTGATCCGGAACGACATTGGTACGGTTCATGATCGACATGAAGGATTTGTTTCGATTCTCGATCGAGGATAGAGAGATTGTCTCGTTACCGTTTCACGCTGTATGCGCTGTTTTGCTTGGTGACGGGCGTCGCTGCATTCTTCGGGCTCGTTCGATTTTTGGTGCGTCAGCCGGAGATGTTGACTCCCATTGTCACGGTTTTCGTTTTCCTGGGTTGCGTTCTATCACCGGGGATCGCGTCTCGCCGAGATTCAGCTCGGAACCGAATGACACTCGGGTGTCTTGTTCTACCGTTGTTCTTTGTCGTCTGTGGATTTGCTTTTTCGGTGGTGATCCTGATGCTCAGTCGCGGCGGATGAAATGCGAAATTTGGTCTTGGTATGCATCGTTGTCTTTGCAACGGAATCGGCCGTCGCCGATGATCTGTCCCCGGGTCAGCAATTGGTCGACGCTTGCTATCGACTGAATCAATTTCGTGTTGTGAAGTTGCTGCGTGACGGCGTCGACGTCAACACAACGTTCGGCGAGAGTCGTCGAGTGGGAGCCTACCCGAAGGAATGGACGCCGCTTTTGGCTCTTGTTCATTCTCCCAACGGGCGTGATCCTTCGGATCCGCAAAGTGATGCCGTGCGATACAAACGGGCTGCCATCTTGCGCGTTCTGATTTCAAACAATTGCGATCTCGATGCGAACGATCGGACCGGTGCCACCGCATTGCACACAGCCATTCGAAATCGAGAGGTTGAACTCGCCAACTTGATTTTGTTGTATCGCCAAAACGTGAACACTTGGGCAACCCGAGAGTTCTGGAAACGCGAGTCGCCACTCCACTCCGCGTATTGGTCTCCAGAACTATCTGCTTTGTTGTTGTCTCAGGGAGCAACCGCGAAAGTCAGCGATGAGTATCGGTTGGTAGCAGCGAAGGCGGACTATTGCGAGGCCTTGATGGAGTTCTTGAAGCTGCATCATCGCGAGCCAACCGACGAAGAGAAAACGGCACTCGGTTTCGACCCAAGGTTTGGTCAAGTAGAAACTCCACGAGAACGAAATTCCAGAGCCATGGCAGAAGTGCTGGAAGCGAAGGAAACGCAACTGCTCGACGATGACGAATCGTTCTAGCGAAGGCAAATCACTCAGTGGTTCCCATTTGACGTTCTCTTTAATGGTATGGTTGTTTCCGGTGCGACAGGTTTTTTCTCAGATCCGCAGCACGCAACTTCGAATTTGAGTGGCGAAATGGACATCAATTGCGAAAGACGTGGGCAGTTTGCTCTTGTCTTGGCGACGGTGCGACGAACGCAATCGCTTCCCGGCGGCGAAATTCGCGGCTTGCCCAATGGCCGTGTCGTCAGTGGCTTGAAGGGGTTTCATCAGTTCGCCAGTCGGCTTGCTGAAGCTGAGAAGGAAGACCAGCAGGGCCGCCCGCGGGCTGCTTTGGATCAGGTCCATCAATTGAAGAATGAATTCAGCGTGATCGCGAGTCGGTGGCAGTCAATGGTGGCGGGTTTGCTTCAGGGCATTCGGACAGGCCGCGACGTCCAGAACTTGGAGCGTCTTAAACGCATGAAATCTGCTCAACTTCAAATGGGCATGTTGATTGACACGGCGCAAAAGGCTTTCAAAGATCTGATCGCGAATTTGAATACCGTCGAGTCAGATTTGAATTGTCAAACGGGCGATGAGTAGCAAAATCGAACGCATGGTAGAAGGCGACTACTCCAATCCGTATCAGAGCCCGTCGGAACTCGAGCTCGAAGTTGTCGCGGATTCTGATGCTGAACTTGGCATGTTCGAGCGAGAACGAAGCGTGGCGGTGCCGCTCTTGGTGCTGTCAACGATCGCTCTCATTCTTAGTTTGAGTGGTGCGCCGACGGCACAGTTTTTCAGTTCTTACCCGTGGAGACTGAATCCATATGTGGCCTACATTTCGGCGATCATGATGCATTTGGTTCAGTGGTACGGAGCACGTTGCATGTTCGCCGGACAATTGAGGGCGTTTTCGTATGTCGCTGCGATTCTTTGTTTGATTCCAAGGTTATCGCCTCTCGTGGTTCTCGGGATTCCATTTGGATTCATCGCGATCATTGTGCTGATTCTGGGTGATATTGGCGTCGATGGAAAACGTATTCCTGCAGGGTTAGCGGCGAAGAAGTAGAAGATGGGATTACGACACGTAGCAGTCGCCTGGCGTCGGCTACAGTTGGAAGTGACTGGTCAGGATTGGCGAAAGTCGTTTGACAACGTCCGGATATTGATCGAATACGTTTTGTTTTTCGGTTGAGTCGGAACGGTGGTCGTAGAGCTCTTCGGCGATGAGTGCGTTGTCCGAAATGGATCGCCACTGGGTGTATCGCCAATCGGCCGTGCGGACGGAGTAGCCCCAGGCGATCCAGCTCTTCCGAGGCGCGTAAAACGGATGCTGGTGCTGGGTGAAGGCGGCTTGTTTGAGTGTTTGGTCGGGATCCTTGAGCAGCGATGCGACGTTCGTTCCTTCTAAGTTGTCAGGCAGGTCGTCAGCGATGCCCGCGAGGGATGCAAGGGTGGGGTAGAGATCAACCAATTCCGTCAGGCAATTGGTTCGCTGGCCCGTCTGGTCGGTGCGTGGATCGGCGATGATGAGGGGGACTCGTGCGTCGAGTTCGAAGTTGCTGGTTTTGCCCCACAGCGTTTTTTCGCCGATGTGAAAACCATGGTCGGACACAAACGCGACGATCGTGTTGTCTTGGTGGCCGCTCCCTTCGAGGGCGCGGAGGATCAAACCGACTTGAGCGTCGAGGAAGCTGATCGAAGCGTAGTACCCGTGACGAAGATGTTGCTGGATTTCGGGGGGCAAATCGGCTTGCTTGGGGATTCCGTCGTAGCTGTGCACCTCTTTCGAAATGTGCATCGCGATTTCTGGCACGTCGATTGGTTTGGCTTTCAAGGCTGGGCCCGAAATCTGATTCGGATCGTAGAGGTCCCAGTACTTCTTTGGTGCAACGAAGGGCAAATGAGGACGCCAGAATCCGACGCCCAAGAAGAACGGGGCAGAGTCGCGGGGGTAGTCGCGAATCACGGACGCAGCCAGACGCGAGATCTGGCCATCGCGATAGGCGGTGTCGGGCACGTCCAGTGTTTCGGTCACCGGTGCCTTCTTGATCTTGCGAGCACGCAAGGCGACGGGTGTGTTGGAGTGCACTGTGTCGGCGGCGTGCGTTCCTGCGTGGAAGACTTCGTCCATCGACCATGACTGGCGGTCTTGCGTGTCGCCCATGTTGTGGAAGATCTTGCCGATGTCTTGGCAGTAGTAGCCATGATTCTTGAAGTGCTGAGGCAACGTGACCAGCGAGGCGCCGTTGGGGGCGGTCTCGCGAAAACCTTTGCGGAGGTCATCGACGCCCACCGTGTTTGGACGCAGGCCGGTCAAGAATGAGGACCGCGAGGGATTGCAGACCGCTTGTTGGCAATAGGCTCGATCGAACACCAATCCGCGTTCAGCGAGGGCGTCCAGGTTCGGCGTGATCGCGTTGGGATCACCATAGGACCCGATCGCACAGTTCAGGTCATCGGCGACGATCAGCAGAACGTTGGGGCGATCATGGCCTAGTGATGGCCGGAGGAACAGCACGGCGATGGCGAGCGAACCGAACCATCGGCAAGTCGCGGCGATGTGATTGAAAGCGATCTTCGGTGGGAGCGACAACAACCTGGTCACCTGGAGTCAATCGGGGAGCAAACTTGGAGCATGGAGTTTGCTCACAAGTTTAGCTGAACCGTTCGACAGTCGGAGTTTGACTGCCGGAGCGGCGCCGAAGCGGTTTGATTCGGCCAACCTGAATGATCGCTGGTTGTGAAAACGGTTCGTCAGATGCTTTTCGGTGCCAGTGCAGCGATGGCCATTCCAGTCACAAGGCCGCCCACGTGAGCGCCATTGGCGATTCCTTGGATCAGCGGCGTCATGCAAGCGAACATGAACCCGAGCATGAGGTAGACATTGAACGGTGGAATTCCAACTGGATAGGACGGTTGGAAGCGAGGTCGAATCCAGATGTACCCGAAGACTCCGAACACCGCTCCTGATGCGCCGATCGCCATAGGGCTTTCCATCCAATCAGGCAGCACGACTTGGACGATCATTCCAACGACGTGCGAAACCAGTAAAAGTACCGCGATGAACCACGACCCGTGCAATCGTTCAACAACGCTTCCCAATGTGAACAAAGCCATCATGTTGAACACCAAGTGCATTGGCGAACCGTGAAGAAACGCCGGTGTGACCAGTCGCCAGACTTCGCCCTTTTTGATTGATACCCAAGGGTCATCTGATTTCTGGTACTCGATGGGGTCGGCGAGGGCCAACGCAGAGAAAAGTTTTTGCGCCGTCGAGAGATAGTCCCCTCGCTCCAATTGTTCGAGCGTGATCACTTCGGGCAGATCGCGGCGAGGCTTGGGATCAGCGAAATTGGTGACGTAGCCGATGATTCCGCAGATGGCGATCATGCCAATGACGACCGGAATATTGCCGGTCCTTGCGGATCGTCCACTAAAAGCTCCTGAACCGCCACGCAGCTTCTTCTGAGCTTTGTTCTGCAACGCCAGCTTGCGTTTCTTTTCAGCTTCGGCTACTTTTCGCAATCGCGCGGCTTCGGCGGTCACGTCAAACTTGGCGGCTCCCGGTGACTGTTTGAACTCTTCCATGGCTTCTCGAGCCATCGCGACATCTTTCTCGTCACGAATCCAGATATCATGGGAGTTTTCGTCGTGGTCGACTTTCGCAGGGATTCTCAGAGTCTGCAGGTAGTCGCTGAATTGGTCAGCCAATTTGGGATCGGAAAAAGTGCCGATTCGCCGCATATCAATCTTTCTTGTTCGAAACGAAAATGACATCCATGTTCTACGTTGATCTCGCGAAAATTGCACGGGTGGGGACGCGACGCGAAGGATCGCAGACACCCGTTTTCTGCCGCCAAACTCGCGGTGGAGCGTGGGCCGTTTGCTTGCTGGCGAGCGTGTTTCTCGGGGCGCAAGCGACCGCCGATGAGTTTCCGAAGCCGATCAACACAGAACCTCTCGCAGAATTGAACGCCGACGGCAAGCTCGCCGGGCCTCCGTTGTTGTCGCCCGAAGATGCGGCCGCCGCGATCGAGATGCCACCGGGATTCACCACAACCGTTTTCGCAAGCGAGCCAGAGGTTCAGAACCCGATCGATTTGGCTTGGGATAGAAAAGGGCGACTGTGGGTCGCGGAAAATTACACCTACGGTCAACGCGGCGTGTCCTGGCGGGATGACCAACGCGATCGAGTGCTGGTCTTCAACGATGAAAATCTCGACGGAGTCGCTGAGTCACGGACCGTGTTCATGGACTCGGTTCAGCATCTGACCAGTGTTGAAGTTGGTCGCGGTGGCGTGTGGCTGATGTGCCCGCCGCAACTGCTTTTTGTGCCGGATGCGGACGGGGATGCGGTTCCTGATTCGGCTCCTAAAGTCATCTTGGACGGGTTCACGATCGCGGAGCAGAACTATCACAACCTGGCCAATGGATTGCGGTTCGGCCCGGACGGTTGGCTGTACGGGCGTTGCGGCGGATCGTGTCCGGGACGGATTGGTTTGCCGGGGACTCCTGATGCGGATCGAACTGCTCTGGAGGGCGGCATTTGGCGATACAACGTGGACACGCGTCACGTCGAAGTGCTGTGTCATGGGACGACGAACCCGTGGGGGCACGATTTTGATCGCAATGGCGAGCTGTTTTTCATTAACACCGTCAACGGACATTTGTGGCATGGCATTCACGGGGCTCACCTTCACCGACCGTTCACTTTGGACCCGAACCCGAACGCTTATGAGTTGATTGATCAGCACGCCGATCACTATCACTTCGACACGTCCGGCAAATGGCAAGACTCACGTGACGGAGCCGCCAACGACTACGGCGGCGGGCACGCTCACGTTGGCATGATGATCTATCAAGAGTCGACGTGGCCGACGGAATACCAAGAAGACTTGTACACGTTGAATTTCCACGGGCGTCGCGTGAATCGCGAACGATTGGAACCTCAAGGAACCGGTTATGTCGGCAAGCACGAGAAAGACCTGTTCCTCAGCGACGACGTGTGGTTCCGTGGGATGGAACTGTCTGCCGGTCCGGATGGCAACGTGATCGTTTTGGACTGGGCGGACTTGGGCGAGTGCCATGAACACTCGGGAGTTCACCGGTCGAGTGGCCGCGTTTTTCAAATCCGCTACGAGGCGGGAACGCCGGATGACGTGGCTGATCGACTGGCAAAGCTGAACGAACCTGGGATCAACGTCGAGCAAACGATCGCGTTCCAACTGGCGGGTGATCGTTGGTTCTCGCATCAGTCTCGTTTGCAGGTGGCAGAGGCCGTTGCCGGAGGTGCCGACGCCAGCGAACTGAACGCGGCGTTGTTGAAACAATTCAAAGATGTCGAGGGAACCGATCCGCAACAACGCTTGCGAATGCTATGGACGCTGAACGTTTCAGGTGGTTTGTCTCGCAAGGTTTTGTTTGAAGGTATCGCTGATCCGTCGCCGCATGTCCGTTCATGGTGCTTTCGCTTGATGACTCAACATTGGCCGATCGACGATGTGTTCGGGCCGACAGCGGCGGGCAAGGCAGCGGGCGAGAAAGTGAGTGACGAGTACCGTGCTTACTCGAGCGATTTCCTTACTCACGCGGAGGCCGATGTCGCGTCGGTGCGTTTAACGCTCGCGTCGATCCTGCAGCGATTGCCATTGGGTTTGCGAGGCGAGATGGCGGATTTCTTGACCGAGCTAAAGTCTGGCATCGAGGACGCTGACGATCACAACCAAGGGCTGATGATTTGGTACGGGCTGATGTCGAGTGCGGAAGATCATCCCGACGAGTTGCTCTTTGGCGGTGAGCAATGCCAGATTCCAACGACCACGCGACTGATTTCGCGAGCCTTGGCCGAACGAGTCGACCAGCACCCGAAGGAGTTCGCTCGTTTGGTGACTTCCGTGACCCGGCGTTTGCACGGCGATCAAGACCTGGATGGAAAGCCCAACGTGGAATGCGCGGATGCTTTCTTGGAAGGTGTGTCAGCGGGAATTATCGGAATCCGAAAGGCGGAGCGTCCGGAAGACTGGGACGACTTCCAAGCGGTCTTGTCCGCTCATAGGGACTTGCAAACCAAGCACGCGGAAACGCTTCGCAAACTGAACACTTTGTTTGGTGATGGCCAGAGCGTTGCTGAGATGGCGGTGGTTGCGGGCGATGGAAAGGCCGATGTGCTGGAACGCTTGGCCGCAGTTCGGGGGCTGATCGAATCAAGAGGGACAGACGAAGCGCTGGACGATTCGAAGATCGTTCAGTTGGCGACGCCGTTGATTCGAGATCCGCGAGTCAACGCGAAGTTGGCTCCGGCGTTGTCGACGATTGAGATGCCGGCGGTGGGAAGTCTGTTGCTCGACAACTTGAATCGTTTCCGAGCCCCGCGTCGTTCTGGTGTGGTGGGGCTGTTGTGTTCCCGAGCCGTTTTCGCCGACGTGTTGTTGACGGCGATTGAGCAGAAGAAGCGTCCCAAGGACATTCTGACGGCGTCCCATGTGCGGACAATCCTGACGCTTGAAAACGATGAGTTGACCGAGCGAGTCGAGAACGTTTGGGGGCGAATTCGTGACACGCCGGATGATCGGAAAGAGGAAATTCAACGCTGGACGAAATCATTGACGCGTGAACAATTGAGCCATGCGGATTTGTCGTCGGGGCGGGCTTTGTTTCAAACCGCGTGCGCGAACTGTCACCAACTGTTTGGGACCGGTGGCAAGGTGGGGCCGGATTTGACTGGATCGCAGCGCAGTGATCTTGGTTATCTGTTGCACAACATCATTGACCCTGATTCGGTGGTCGGTGCCGACTACCGGGCAACCAAAATCGTGACCGCGGATGGCAGGTTGTTGGTCGGTTTGGTGACCCAGCGAACGCGTCAGACCACGACGATTGTCGCGGCGGATCAGACTTGGGTACTGGCCAACGATGACATTGAATTGGAAAGCGTGACCGAGCAATCGCCAATGCCGAGTGGGTTGCTGCAGCCAATGACCGAGCAGCAAGTGGTTGATTTGATCGGCTACCTGCAAAGTCCGACGCAGGTGGCATTGCCGGCGGAGAAGTAGGTTCCCGTCGTAGCGGAAGTCGTCAAGACTTTCGGTTTTCCAGATCACTCGTTTTCGAACTCGGTGTCGCTGAGTTCGAAGACCACTTGCACCGATGCGGAGAGCGTCATCATGCCGGCTTGAATGGAACTTCCTTCTGATTCTCCGCCAAACAGTTGCACGCTGTTGCTGAATGGGTCAGAACGTCGCGAAGTTTCTTGGACACTGATCACACGTGCGACCTTCGCATCGAGGGCCCCGGCCATGTCGCTGGCCTTTTCGCGAGCTGCAGCAATCGCTTTGATGCGAGCGGCGCGGCGATGTTGGACTTGATCGGAGTTCATCCACTGGATCCCAGCGATGGAGTTGACACCGCGTTCCAGGACACCGGCGTAGACCGTTTGGAACTTTTTGATGTCGCGAACCAAAACGGTCAGTTGGCGACTGGCGGAATATCCGATGGGTTGGTTCTGCTGCAACTCATCGCGAACACTCGGCTGGGGAGCTTCGGTTTGAGTGGCTTGTTGCTGTGGCACGCTATCAAACAGATCGCCGAATCCTTGCGAGGCTGACATCGACGAACGTTGCTTTGCATACTGCCCCTTTTGACCTTGACGGTAGATCGGTGAAAGGACGACCGATTCCGTCCGAATGTCTTTGGCTTCGATCCCTTGGCCCTTCAGAAACTGCACGACGCGAGTGACTTGCTCGGAGGTCTTTCGAGCCGCTTCGGTGACCTTTTCTTCACGTGATTCGATCGCGAAACGAAGCGTGACGCTGTCGGGGGCGACCTTGGAGTCAGCCGTTGCTTGCACGGTCAATTTGGACCGAGTGTCAACCCCGTCGGCGGCGTTGGACGACGCCGGGGCTGACAGCATGGATGCAGTGATGGCAGCAACAAGCAGGCTCGATTGGTAGGCGGTGCGTTTCGACATGTTGGACTCCGTTGATTGTTGTGAATCAGAAGGGGGCCGTCATTCTATGATGTGACAGAGGGAGGTGTTTCGAAATGGCTTGAGATCTCTCGCTATGCTTGCGTGGATGGTTTGATGTCGTGCAGCGTGACGCGAATGGTGTGGAGTGAGCTGGGTTGCGACGTGGCTTGGCCGTTGAGAGATGCCCGACGGAGCAGTTAAGGACAACTGTCCTGCTCTGGTGCAGGGACTTGGATCGCTTCGCGGACGAGATGCGCCGACATCGCCCCAGAGGGGCCGTCTTCAATAGCTCGGGGTGGAGGCCCCGAGAATGAAGATGGACTTTGGCTAGACCGCTTTCGAGACGAACGTTTTGAAGCGAGGTTGCATTTCGTCTACCGGCTTGAAAGCCCGTGCTAGGGTCATTCGGGTGACGGTTGGAACTCGCGAGCGAACCGTTGGACAACTGGTCGCTGGGTCAGACGCGGGTTGATGTGCGGTCGCTTCTCAAGCAGCCACGCTTGGGCTTCGTCGGGCGTCATGCCTTTGTGAGCGATCAGCCAGCAGATTGCGATCGTGGCGCTGCGAGCACGGCCGGCTTTGCAGTGGATGTAGACCGCTTTGCCGCTTTCGACGTGTCGCTGAATGAACGCGACTCCCGTCGTGACGTCTTGCAGACTGGGGTGGGTGAAGTCGGTGATCGGAAGGTGCAGTTGCTCTATGTCATGCTTGGCATACTCATCGACTGGGCCGCAGTATTCTTCGCAGGTGTTGACGACACCGCCGACGTTGAGCTTGGCCAATCCCTCGACGTCGCGTGCAAATGGTCGAGCACCGACGATCACCAAAGGATCGATCCAGTCGAACCAATTGCGAACTTTCAAGACGCGTCCGAGCAGCATGTTCCACCACAACGTTGGTAGGAACACGACGCGGGCGTACAGGCGCCTCAGCCAGCCAGATTCGGTAGGGCCACTCACGCCGTGTGGATCGCCCGATCGTCAACCGCCATCGCGGCTTCGTGAACCGCTTCCGAAAGCGTCGGGTGAGCGTGACAGGTTCGAGCGATGTCTTCGCTGCTGGCTCCGAATTCCATTGCGGCGGCGGCTTCCGCGATCATGTCACCGGCTCGCGGGCCGATGATGTGGACTCCCAGAACACGATCCGTCGCCGCATCGGCGAGAATCTTGACGCGACCATCGATGTCGCCCAAAGTGCGGGCTCGTCCGTTGGCACCAAGCGGGCAAACGCCCTTCTTGTATTCGATGCCGGCTTCCTTCAGTTCTTCTTCGGTCTTGCCAACCATCGCGATTTCGGGATGGGTGAAGACGATTGCTGGGATGACTTCGTAATTCATTTCCGACGCGATGCCGGCCATCAGTTCGACGCAAACGACGCCTTCCTCCATGGCTTTGTGAGCCAACATCGCGCCGCCGATGCAGTCACCCACCGCATAGATGCCCGGCACGGAGGTTTCGAACTGATGGTTGACTTGGATGAAACCGCGTTCGTCGAGTTTGACGCCGGCCTCCTCGAGTCCCATGCCTTTGGTTGCCGGAGCACGTCCGGTCGCCAGGAGCACTCGATCGCAACGGATGGGATCGCCATCTTTGATTTCGACGACGCAAGGTTTCTTGTCACCTGGGTTGGGATCGACTTTGGCAGATGCGACAAAGGTTCCGGTTCGAGTTTCGATGCCCTGTTTCTTGTAGCTTCGATGAGCCAGGTTGGCCATCTCTTTGTCGAGACCCGGCATGATGCGGTCAAAGGCTTCCAAAACAACAACGTGGCTGCCGAGTCGGTTCCAGACGCTGCCCAGTTCCATGCCGATGTAGCCGCCGCCGATGACAACCAGTTCTTCAGGGACTTCTGGGAAGGAGAGGGCCGTGGTGCTGTTTCCGATTCGTTCGCCGTCTTCTTCGACGAAGGGCAGTTTTGCTGGGACGCTGCCGGGGCACAGCATGATCTGATCAGCGGAGACCAAGGTCGGTTGGTCGTCGGCAGCGCCTTCGCTGGGCGTGATCTCGATCGTTTCCACATCGCGAAGTTTGCCGCGACCGTGATAGGCAGTCACACCGCGGCGATCGAACAGCATGTCGATTCCGCCGGTCAGCGATTCGACGATCTTCTCTTTGCGTTTCATCATCACGTCGAGGTCCACTTCGACGTTGCCGACGTTCAGCCCATGGTCAGCAAATTTGTGCTGAGCCTCTTCGTACAAGTGGCTGGATTCCAAAAGCGCCTTACTGGGAATGCATCCGACTCGAACACACGTCCCGCCATAGCGAGGGTTGTCGTCGATGCAGGCGACGTCAATTCCCAGTTGAGCGGCGCGGATGGCGGCGACGTATCCGGCTGGGCCACCGCCCAAAATGACGAGTTCGTGACGAGCCGTTTTCATAGCAATTGAGATCGAGTGCGTGGCGAGAATCGTTGCAAATCAGGATGAATTGTCAGATACGCGAAGCGGTTTGTCGACCGGAGCGCGGTTGCTTTGCCGAGACAGGGACTTTGCGACGCAGAACGATCGCCAAAGGACGGCGGGCGATTCCATAGACGGCGGGCGATTCCATAGTCGCTTTCGCCGCGTCAGCCCGCGGTCGCGAGCGAGAACAGACGCCGACTCACACGTGAAAGCGTGCCGTAGGCGTCAGGTGTGGAGAGCAAGCTGCAGACTCGAGTGAGCCAGCGTTGCGAATTCCGGTGGCCTTCGGAGTGGCTCACTGGCTGGCGATTGCGCCGTCCATCGCGATGGTGTCGGCAAAGTCGTACGGGTGGAAGACTCGGCCGATGCGTTCAGCCAGCATCTGCAAGTAGAGCTTGCGGAACTTCGACTCGGTCGTTTCGCTGGTGTATTGGCCAGCGGTTGCCGGGTACATGAATTCGTCGATTTCTTTTCGGAAGACCACGGTTTCGGTTTCCACGTCCAGAACAGTCAGCATCACAGCGGCGGACCCGCGATACAGCGTGGCTCCTTCACGAAGCTTCATGCCCGTGAGTTCGATTGCCAAAACCTTCTCTGCGTCCACACCCTTGCCGATGTCCAGGAAGTCTGAGTTTTCCCAGCCGTGGGTGTCGCGGAACTCTTGGATCTCATCTTCGCGAACGAGGCGAATGTCTTTGATTTTGTTGAGCATGATGTCGCTGACTTTTCGCGACAAAGTTCGAGCAGCAATGTCTTCGCTGTATTGGCTGCGGTCGGTGAAGGTCACGATGGCGACCTTCGAATCCTTCAGCAGTTCACATTCCGCAGGGACTTGGTCAGCACCCACGGCGTGCATCAGGTTGGACATCAAACCCAGGCAACCGGTTTGAGTTGTCAAAAGCAAACCAGAAATCAGCAACGACGAAACGGTGCAAATGAGAGCGGTGGATCGAGCTGGCATGTTGAACGTCAAAGGGCAAGCGGCAGGAAAGACGACCGGAAACTTGGTCGTAAGCACTGCCAGCATTTCGACGCCACCCCAATCCGAACCCGTTCGCAAAATGCGTGCGAAATTCAGATCGAACGCTTGGCCTGATGTTCGGCTTCGCCGCTACAGAACCACAGGTGCGACGATCAATTCGCGTTCGACTTGGAACAACGAAACCTGCCAATCCGACTCGTCCTCATCGCGTGAAGGAGTCCATTGCAGTTCGATTTGGATCACGCCCTTGAATTGCCCGGTCGGATCTCGCCAATACGTGTCAACTTTTTCGCGACCGTATTTCTGGAAGACCCGTGGTCGACGATCGAGTTCCCATTCGACATCCGGTCCGACACGTTTGACGTCGGCGTAGGCACCGCTGCGAAAATTCTCAAGTTGCTCTTGGGCCGATTGGTCCATCTCGTAGGCGGCGTCCAACTTCATGGTGGAAACCTGGCGGTTGGGGGCCGATTTCTGCAGCTCCAACGCCAGGGCTTCTTCGCCGTTGGCCGCTAGTTCCAGGTACTGCTGAGCGAAGTAGCTCGCCTGGTCGCCCAGCGTTCGGTATTTCAGGTAGTGGACGAAGAATCCCGTCGATCCGAACAAGCAGGCCAGCACCAAGCCGATTCGAGCGACCATGGTTCCGACCGGTTTTGCTTTGCCGTCGTGTTTTCGCAGTGCAAACAAGCAAATGACGAACGCCAAAGCGGGCAGAACCAGCATCGGCTTGGCGACGGCGGCGGTGAAGCTGGTCAGCGAAATCAGAAAGCCGATGAAGGCACTGATGCGTACTGGTGCGACGTCGTCGACCACGACCGCTTCGTAACCCGACTCCGCTCCCATGCGGGGAACATCCCGTTCGCGATTGGCGGCGGTGGCCTTGGCGGCGCCGCCCAAAAACAACGACTTGGATGATTCAGGCTGGTTCATTTCGGCGAGGTGTACGAAAAGAGGACCGCGGGGAAAGATGGACCTGGGCTCTTACGCAGCTTCCCGCATTTCGGTTTGCATGCGGAGAGAATTCTTTTCGGAGAGCGTTTCATCGACGCCGAAGAGCCGAGAACGCAGCAATTCGGCGGCTCGTTGGGACGCACCCGGGCTCGCATGCTCATCTCGCAGCTTTTGCAGATCGCGACGAATTTTGGCGTAGTAGAAGCTGTCTTGCAGCATCGCTCGCATGGTTTCGGTCAGGAAATCGACCGCGGGTGCCGGGTCGCCTACGGAAATGAACTCGGGGAAAAGTTTGCGGCCGGCCATCAAGTTCGGAAGCGTCACGCTGTCGATTTTCAAAACGCGTTTGCCGACGGCGTGCAAGACTCGGCCGACGCGGTAGATGACTGCTGCGGGAGTTCCCCGGGCCAGTAGTTCCAGGCTGACGCTGCCGCTGACCATCATCGCGCTGTGAGCGGCTTCGATGATCTCGGACGTGCAATCGACGTAGAAATCGATCGGCAGGCTTTTGTCTTGTTCCGACAACTGTTCGCGGCACCAAAGGCACTGTTTGTCTCGGTAGGCCGCTACCGCGAATCGCACGTTGTCGCCTGACTCACCCAATTCGCGATGCAATCGCCGGATTGTTTCCAACTGGATCGGAAAGTTCGAACGGACTTCGTGATCGCGTGATCCGGGCAGAACCGCGACGATTCGTTCACCGGTTGATTGTTGGGAGTGAAAGCGACGCATCACCGCGGTGTCGAGTTGTTGTTCGGCGACGGCGTCGAAGAACGGGTGCCCGACCAGGCTGACGGGGATTTGATGCTGGTTGAAGAAAGTCTTCTCGACCGGCAGCACGGCGATCACGTGGTCCACGCTGCGTTTCATCTTGCGGGCTCGCCACGCACCCCAGGCCCACAATTGCGGCGGGCAATAGTAGTGAACAGGAATGCCGTACTTCTTGGCTCGTTTCGCGATGTGCCAGTTGAACCCGGGGAAATCCACCAGCACGACCGAATCGACTGATCCGGATCGAAAAATGTCTTCGGCTTGGTCCGCGAAACGAAAGAATTCGCGGATTTTGGGCAGGACTTCCACGATCCCGACGACGGCGTGGCGGGTGAGGTCCAAATCGACGCGACATCCGGCCGCGAGCATCGATGGGCCACCGAATCCACGGCAAACAATTCGTTCGTCGTTTCGCATCGCCAAGCCGCCGGGATTCGCCAACTGACGAATCAATCGAGCGGCGTGTTGGTCACCGCTGGGTTCCCCGACGGAAAAAAAGATGGTCTTGGTCACGTGTGACGGTCCCCGGCGATCGTGGAGCAAAGTTCAGCGTAGTGATATAGAAAACCGCCCTTCGGGAACGCAAGTTCGATCCGCTCTTGCCACTCCACCAAACCCGCGATACGCTTCGAAATGTTGAACAGGATGTTTCACACCGTGATGGTCAAGGAGGCCGATTCGGATGCGAAAAAATGGACCCCATGAGGCAGGAAGCCTCTCAGCAACGCATCCGTCGGCGTCGCTCTTTGGCTCCGATTCGAACCAGCCAGCTGCTGGCGAGCCATCGATTTCGATGGTGTCAATCAACGAATCGGCATCGGACGAAGCCGCTGATTCTTTGTTTTCTTCCTCTGCGACCCCCGCGGACGGTTCCGGCACCAACGGTCAGCAAGAATCGTCTGAGAAGACCGAGGCGAAGTGGTCCAGTCGCATTCCTCGATTGCGAACCGATTCCCGAGTCTGGCGTTTATCGCCGCAGGGGAAATTCCCAAAGATTGGTTCAATCCAAGTCAAATTACTGACCGGGACTCTGGTTCTGGTCGCTTTGGTGATCACGCTTGGCGGCGTTGGAATCATCGGTCTGTATCAGTACCGAAACTTGGCGGACGCGATCAGTTCGCGAGCCAAGGAATTGCCGATGGCGACGCAAATCGCTCAAGCGGCTGCGAAGGCTCGTGACAGCAACACGCGGCTGTGCCAGATGCGTGCGCAAGCCACGATGATCGATCCTTTTGGAATGCCGCACTCCAATCTGCAAATGGAGAATGACGAATTCCAAACCACGATCAATGAATTGGATTCAGCGCTCAGTCGTTACTCGACCATGGTGACGGCGAAGATCGAGCAACCAAAAGAAGTCGAGGCCGGTTCGACGCTGATCAATCCCGAAACGCAGCTCGCTTCGTTGGACACCATCCGAAGCATCCTGAACAACATTCAAAGCAATCAAAACAACCTGGACTATTTGGTCATTGATCGAAGGTCCAGTCGCAACAAGCTTGGCGAAAAGCTGGATGAGTTGGTCGGTCAAACTCGCGATCACTTGGTGCTGATTCACAGCCAAATGGCGGCGTTCAGTGACCACGTCAAAAGTCGATATCGACTCGGAATCGTTGTCGCCTGGGTCGCCTTTGCTGCCGCGATGCTGATCGCCGCCGTGATGGTGTGGGTGTTTCAAACCAGCGTGCTGGCGCCCTTCAATAATTTGGTCATCGGTGCTCGCCTCGTTTCGCGAGGTCAGTTTGGGCACCGCATCGATCTTGGCACCGGGGACGAACTCGGTGAGTTGGCCATCATCTTGAACGAGATGACCGATCGCTTCCAAAACAGCATGGCTCACATCGAAAAGATGTGCGACGAATTGGATCAAGAAGTGAAGGTGCGTTCTCAAGAAGTCATCCGCAACGAACAGCTTGCCGGCGTTGGATTCTTGGCCGCAGGGTTCGCTCATGAGATCAACAATCCGATGGCCGCGATCGCTTGGAGCGCTGAAGCGATCGAGTCGCGAATGAATGACTTGATGATGTTGCCTGACGACGAGCGTTTGCTCGACAGTGAGATGACCGAGAACTGGCGAGAGAACTTGCAGCGCATCGAAGGCGAAGCGTTCCGTTGCAAATCAATCATCGAAAAAATGCTGCTGTTCAGCCGCATGGGCCAAGTCGAGAAAACATCCTTTGACATCGTGCCGTTGGTCAACGATGTGATCGAAATGGTTGGGACGCTTGGCAAATACAAGTGCCAATCAGTCCAGTTGTTCGGCGCGGATTCGGCGACCGTCTATGCCAATGATCAAGAGATCCGACAGGTCATTTTGAATTTGGTGACCAACGCGCTGGAAAGTGTTGACTGCGATGGCAACGTGAACATCTACATCAATCAAGGTCCCAAGACGTCGACGATTCGTGTCAAGGACACCGGTTGCGGCATGTCCGCTGAAGTCCAGGCCCACTTGTTCGAGCCTTTCTTCACGCGACGTCGTGATGGCACCGGCACCGGATTGGGGCTCAGCATTTCCCACCGAATTGTTTGCCAGCATGGCGGCCAGTTGAGTGCTCGCAGTGAAGGCGAGAACCGCGGCAGCGAATTTGAATTGCGATTGCCAATCGCTGCCATCACAGAAGAAGTCACCTCTCCCGCGTATGAAAGTTGGAAATTCCAAGATGCCCAGCAAACCCAAGCAGCCTAAAGCCGACGGCATGCACATTCTTTTCGCGGACGATGAACCTCAGTTGCAAAAACTGATGGGCACCGAATTGCCGCGAATGGGATACCGAGTCACGGTGTGCCCGGATGGCGAAACCGCGGTCGATGTCCTGTCAAAGGAATCAATCGATTGTCTGTTGGTTGACCTCGATATGCCCGGGATGAGCGGCATTGATGTCATCGCTCGTGCACGCGAAATCCGGCCGGAAATCGAAGCGGTAGTGATGACAGGAAAACCCAGTCAAGAAACCGCGATCGAGGCTCTGCGTCACGGCACGTTTGACTACTTGATGAAGCCTTGTCGTCTGGCGGATATCTCCGCTTTGATGGGGCGAGTCAGCGAACGCCGGGAATGGAACCGTTTGGTCGCCGCTCTTCGCCATCGCTTGCAGCGAGCTGAAGGCGACTCTGATTTGATTGGTGAGAACCAATCGATGAACGCAGTGCGGAAGCTGATCGCGAAAGTGGCCCCCACCGAGTCGACCGTCTTGATTCGCGGCGAGACCGGCTGCGGCAAGGAGTTGGTCGCTCGAGCAATCGCTGACGAAAGCCTTCGCAACGAGCAGCCCTTTGTCGCGATCAACTGTGGTGCTCTTCCGGAAACATTGATCGAGAGCGAACTGTTCGGTCACATCAAGGGTGCTTTCACGGGAGCTGACTCGGGACGCATGGGGCTGTTCGAAGTCGCAAGCGGCGGCACCTTGTTCTTGGACGAAGTCGGCGAGCTTCCTTTGGCGGTTCAAGCCAAGTTGCTTCGCGTTTTGGAAACTGGTGACATTCGTCGGCTTGGTGATAACCAGAGTATCAAAGTGGACGTGCGAGTCGTTTGTGCGACGCACCGCGATTTGGAAAAGATGGTGACGGAAGGCACGTTCCGCGAAGACTTGATGTTCCGCATCAACACGTTTGAACTTCGATTGCCGGCCCTGCGTGATCGCATTGATGATCTGCCAGCACTCGCCGAACACTTGCTGCGTCGCCATCGTGCGGATGGTGCCGACGGTCAGCTGTTCACGGAAGCCGCGATGGCTGAGTTGCAATCGCACCAGTGGCCCGGCAACGTTCGTGAGTTGGCCAACGTGATCGAGCACGCTTCGGTGCTATGTGATTCGTTGCCGATCGATCTGGAGCACTTGCCACAGCATTTCGCACGTCGGCAGCTTCGTGCGGACTTGGCTGATTCCGCTCCGATGACAATGCGAGAGATTGAACAGCGGGCGATCGAGCGATCGATGACTCGGCACAACGGCAACAAGAAGGCCGTGGCGGAAGAGCTCGGGGTGTCGCTGAAGACGCTCTACAACAAGCTGAACGCGGCATCCGAAGCAGCTGAAGCGGCCTAGCTCTTGCGTCACGCGATCGTTGAATCAACATCCGTGCGATGGACTTCCAAGTCCGTCGAAAGTCTTTGCCCCCGACGGACTTGGAAGTCCATCGTACTAGGAATTGGCCGATGGCTGGCTCGTCTATTTGTCGGGATTTGGTTGACTCGGGTGTTTGGGGGTAAGATATTTGCGCCGCCTCAATTTTGAATTGTGGGCACCCACACGCAAGTATCCCCATCCCGCCCGGTTTTCATGAAACTCATTCTTAGAACCATTGCCACCGTTTTCGCGGTTGTCATGGTGCCCGCTCTCACGCACGCTGAGACGAAATCGCCCAACGTCCTGATCGTCATGGCGGACGATTGCACGTACAACGATCTGCCGATGTACGGGGGCCAAAACGCGAAAACGCCGAACTTGGATCGGCTTGCGAAAGAAGGCATGACTTTCGACCGAGCATTCCTCGCCGAAGCGATTTGCCAGCCCTGTCGCGCCGAATTGTATTCGGGGCTGTACCCGATGCGGAACGGTTGCAATTGGAATCATTCCGCCAGTCGCGGCGACATCGAGAGCATGCCGCAGCATATTTCGAGAGCAGGCTATCGAGTCGGTTTGGCAGGCAAGGTTCACGTCTCGCCGGACTCCGCGTTCCCGTTTGAAAAGGTGGATGGTTGCGACAAAAACTGCGTTCGCAATCCGACTCGAGAGATGGAGTTGGATTCCATCCGTGAATTCATGGCTCGCGATGAAGACCAGCCCTTTTGTTTGGTGGTCGCTTTGGTCGAGCCGCATGTGCCTTGGGTGATGGGTGACGCCAGTGCGTATCCGCCTCGCAAGTTGAAGTTGCCACCCAACATTGGTGACACGCCCGAGACTCGATCGGCGTTTGGTCGCTACTTGGCCGAGATCACTTACATGGACGACCAGTTCGGCCAAATCGTCCGAGAGCTGAATGCGGTTGGGAAGTCGGAAGACACGCTCGTTCTGTTCACGTCCGAGCAGGGCTCGCAGTTCCCAGGCAACAAATGGACGAACTACAACACGGGAGTCCACACGGGTTTGATCGTGAAGTGGCCCGGAGTGGTGAAGCCAGGAACCAGGACCGATGCCTTGGTTCAATACGCCGATGTGTTGCCGACTTTGATGGATGTGGTTGGTGCGAAGTCGCAGACCGATACCTTTGATGGATCCACCTTCGCAAGCGTGCTTCGCGGCGAGAGCGACGCCCATCGCGAGTATGCCTATGGGACGCACAACAATGTTCCCGAGGGACCGTCGTACCCAATTCGGTCCATCACCGATGGACGTTACCACTACATCCGCAATCTGAAGAACGAGAACCTGTACATTGAAAAGCACTTGATGGGCATCAAGGGCAGGGGTGAGCTGAACAACAAGTACTGGCAGACTTGGGTGTTTCAGAGCTTTGAACAGCCGGAAATTCTACGACTGATTCAGCGGTACCAACTGCGTCCCAGTGAAGAACTCTATGACTTGACGAACGACCCGTACGAGATGACCAACTTGATCGACGATGCAAGTTTGGCCGGAGTTCGCGAGGAACTGGGGCAAGAGCTGGATCGATGGATGGAGTCGCAGGGCGACCCGGGCGCGGCGCAAGATACCACGGAGTCCTTGCGGGCAGCCAAACGTGGTGAGCATCGGTTCGGGGTTGGAACCGACAGGTAAGGTATGTTGGCGATCGGGGGCCCCGATCGCTTACTCGCGGGTCGACCGAGAGGCCTCGGTCGACTACAGCCAGAACGGTGGGCGGCAGGCGGATCGGTCGACTACAGCCAGGTCGGCCGGTGGAAGAAGGATCGGTCGTTTACAGGCGGATCGATCGACTGCGGCCAGGTTGGTCGATGGCAGCTTGCCTAGATCACTGGGCAGACGTCGAACCATTCGCGTTTTTGATCAAACAGCCACTGCGAGCATTCTTCCGGGCCCCACAGGCCGGTCGGATACGTGTGCAGTGGCGGTGCGGCTGGGCTGCGCCATGCTTCGATGATCGGATCGATGATGCTCCAAGCGAGTTCGACTTCATCGCCGCGGGCAAAGAGACTGGCGTCACCTTGAACCGCGTCGAGCAACAATCGTTGGTAGGCGTCGGGCATCTCTTCGCCGCCAATCGAGTCTTGGAAGTTGAAGTCCAAGTGATTGGTTCGGGTCTTCATTCCGGCGTCGGCAACTTTGGTTTCGAAGTGCAGCTGGATGCCCTCGGCCGGTTGGACTTGGATGACCAAGCGGTTGCCGAGTTTGGTCTTCGACTTCGATCCACCAAACAGTTGGTGAGGAACGTTTTTGAACTGAATCACGATTTGAGTCGTTCGGCATGACATCCCCTTGCCGCTTCGCAAGAAGAACGGAACGCCCTGCCATCGCCAGTTGTCGCAGTAGAGTTTCAGTGCGGCGAAGGTTTCGGTTTGACTGTTCGCTGGCACACCTTCTTCTTGCAGGTAGCCGGCGTATTGACCGCGAACGGTTTGGGCAGCGAAGTCGCCGCCGGTCATTTTGCGAACGCTGTGCAGCACCTTGACCTTTTCGTCGCGAACCAACGCGGCATCGAATTTCGCGGGCGGTTCCATCGCCGTGATCATCATCAATTGCAAGATGTGATTTTGGAACATGTCACGGAGAATGCCACTGTTGTCGTAGTAGCCTGCTCGGCGACCGATGACGACTTCTTCTGCCACCGTGATCTGCACGTGGTCAATGTAGTTTCGATTCCACAGCGGTTCAAAGATGCTGTTGGCAAACCGCAATGCAAAGATGTTTTGCACGGTTTCTTTGCCGAGGTAGTGATCGATCCGATAGATCTGGTCTTCTCGGAAAACGTGGTGGATCGATTCGTTGAGGCGTTGTGCTGTTTTAAGATCGGTGCCAAACGGTTTTTCGATGATGACACGTCGCGGTCCGGTCTTGTCGCACGCGAGACCCGCGGCACCAAGTTGTTGGATCGCTTCTTCGTACAACTGTGGCATCGTCGACAAGTAGTAGACTCGCCCGGTTGATTTGCCTTCTTCGATTTCGTCCAGGAACTTCGCGAGAGACTGAAACGAATCGGCGTCTTTGATGTCGCCGGCTTGGTAATAGATGTTGGGAGCGAACGAGTCCCATGCTTCGGCGCTGAACGATTTACCGACGAATTTCTCGGTCGTTTCGCGAAGAGATTTTCGCCATTCAGAGTGTTCGTAGGGGCTTCGCGAGACACCGACGATGCGAGTCGATTCAGGCAGACGGCCGCGAGAAAAAAGTCGGAAGAGCGCCGGCACCAATTTGCGGCTGGTCAGGTCGCCACTGGCACCAAAGATGACAATTGTATGAGACATGGTCTGCGCTGCGGGTCAAAAGGAATCGCGATCAAACGGAAACAGAAAAGAGATGTGCGTTGATTGGTCGGAACCGAAGTTCGCCGCAGAGAGCTTTGCCGTGAGGTCGCAAATCGCATCGCCGAGGCTCAGTCATCTTCATCGTCCGGCTTGTCGGGGTCGAAGGATTCCGGGTCGAGGTACTCTGTGCCACTGGGGTCAAACTCGCTCGAGCCAAATTCATGATCGTCCAGGAAGGCTTCGTCGACGTCATCATCGAACGATGCGAGATCATCGTCGATCGTGCCGGGATCCAAAAGGTGTTCAGGGATGTTGCGGCCGTCTTCGGGGATCCAGCGGATGGTCGGGCGAGGTGGATCAGACAGTGACTGGTCGCATTCCATCGCCAGCCAAGTTTGACCTCCGGGGCCGTCGGCGGTGTCGCCCGTCGTCACCTCTTCATCACCAGCCAGCAGGTACAGCGAAGCGTGTCGAAGGAAACGTTCCACGTCTTCGGCCACATATTCCGCGAGTGGGAAGACAGCTTCCATGTCGGGCAAATCGAATTGGCCGTTGCCGACCGTGTCCATGATCGCGAATCGGTTGTCGTCGACATAGACGCGGACGTTGGTCCACATGTCCAGTGGCGGCAGTTCCAAATTCCAAGCGTGATTGAGTCCTTGGCGCAGGACGTTTTCATCGCACAGAATTTCGCCGCCAGGATTGAAGTAGCAAATCGCATCGGGTGACTCGAGGATCGCTGCGACCGCTTTTGTCAAAAAGTGCAGCTCATCGATGGCTTCGTAGTCATCAGGGACGAGCGGCAGGTCGTCTTCATCCTCGTCGTCCTCTTCTTCCGTGCCCAAGACGTAGCTGATCAGCAAGCGAATGTGGCTGGTGTGTTCGGATTGGATGTCCGGCATGTCATCCCAGTGCCGGGTTTGGTCGCAGGCTCGGGAAAGGCAGCCGGGGAACGCAAGCGGACCGAATTGGCCCAGCGACCAAGCGACAAAACGCTCGGGCGATTCGTCTGGATCACCCATGTCATCGGGCCAGGGAATCGAGGCGGGAGTCACCAGCAGATGGCCGCCGACTTCTGGTCGGAAATCAAAAATCAGGGTTTCTGGCGAGTCTTCATCTTCGAGTGACTCCTGGCGACCCGCCAACTGAAATTGGCTCAAACGCGACTGGATTTCGTCCATCTCGAGCGGACGGCGCAATAGCACGCACATGCCCTGGGTGAACAATCCTTTCGCCATCAATCCAATTCTCCGTGTCCGGTTGGGTTCAAACCGCGAAGTTTACCCGCATTGCACCAGTCTCACGACCCCCGCACGCGCGGAGGGAATGAAGCGTGTTGGTCGTCTGCGATCAGGGGGAAAAGGCGCGGTTTGAAGCGTTGAGCCTACTCTGACGCAAACGTGACCGCGCACTTTTATGGCGTGTTGTTCGCCCTAGGGTGTTCATTCTAAAGGCGTGGGCCCCCTGGCGGCAATGTTGAGTCAATTGTGTATTCGGGCTTCACAATTTTACTTGAGTGGAGCGTCTCTCCACTTCGGCACACGTAACGGTTGTAAGATCTTTTCCTGTTAATGCGTTTGGTGATAGGGCGCAAAATTTTTCATGTGAAAGGCGATGGCATGCCGCCCAACCTGGGTACCCTCTCTGCGGATTTTGCGCTAAACTTGCGCGTTGGATGCAGACATTCCTGAGAAGGCAATGGTTGGTCTGCTTCACCTTCGAACCTGCAAAGTGCAGTGTTTAGTGATCCGAATGCGATGGCCGGTCGTAGAAAAGATCCAGTGGCAATTGGCCGGGGGTGGAGGGGAGGCCTGCCCTTTCATCGGCGGATGTTAAATCGGTACAGGCATTCATGATTGATGGAAACTTTTTGAAGGGGTTTCCAGATGATTACGTTTACCAGTCGTGTGACATAAATCGATTGAAAACACCCTTGTAGTGATGTAGTTTCAGCTACTGCAGGGGGGTAAAGTTGAGCGTTGTTTGATTTTCTAAATGTCTCTCTCGCTAGAGGGGATAGTTGGAAACATCCCTTTTTGCTTGCATTGCGTGTTTTTCCACGTGATTTGCATGGGGGGGATAGGTCACTCATCGCTCGGATGACCGGATCGTTCCTGGCCTCTTGGCGTTAATAAGCTAAGATTTGATGTGCAAAGGATCGTGCGGTGCGACGTCGATGGTTAGATGCGTCACATGTCAACTAAACCGGTTTTCGTTATTAGTTGCTTGAGTTACAACCCGCTATTTACCCCTTGATTGCCCAGCAGCCCTCCACGGCTCCCGCTCATACCTCTTCTCTGAATGGAAAAACTGATGTCAAAACGCCTACTGATCGTCGACGATCACGAAGTCTCCCGCTTGGGGACACTATCCGCCCTTGAAGGGACCGGAATTGATGTGGTCGCGCAAGCTGACAAAGCAGCCGACGCTCTGGAGATTGTTTCGAACACTCCACTCGATGCTGTCTTGCTCGATATCCGGATGGAAGGCGGAGATGGCCTGAACACTTTGGGCCGTATCAAGCTCGATCACCCAGACCTGCCGATCCTATTGTTCTCGGGTTATGACAACCCAACCTACGTCGCTCGTGCAGTTGCACTGGGTGCCTGTGGTTACATCCTGAAGACGGCGCCCGTTTCGCGTCTGATCGAAGCCTTGAACTTGGCTTTCGATGGTCAGCAGTCGTGGACCCGCGAAGAACTTCGCCGAGTCACCGGTGCCTTGGCGACTCCTCGCATGAACCAAGACATCGACGTTCCGTTGACTCAACGTGAAAGCGAAGTCCTGCGTCAAATGGCTTTGGGTTTGACCAACAAAGAAATCGCCAAGATGCTCGGCATCAGCTACGAGACCGTCAAAGAGCACGTGCAGCACATCCTGCGTAAGCTCGGCGTTTCGGATCGAACTCAAGCTGCTGTATGGGCCGTTCGCAAGAACTTGGTCTGATCTTTTAAAAGTTTGTCGATACCGGTCGCCCTCTCGCCATGATTGCGGCGATCGGAGAATGAAATTGACGTCTCGCACTTTGGCAACGCATTCACGCGGTTGCCGAACTTCTTTTCTGCGGACGTGTCTGGCATTGGACGAGTCGAATGATTCCTCGTCCCGCAGAGTTTGCAAACCACTTGCTGCTCAGACTGCCTGGCCACTCAGACTGTTCGTTTCGAACGGATTTTGGCCCGTGAAATGTTTTGAGAAAACGTTAAACTGCTCGCTCGTTCCATGACCCTCTTTTTTGACTTTTGTTCCGGACGTACTTGATGTCTCCTAGAAAAGGCAGCGATTTCGCTGGTCTGTCCACCGCCATTGTGACCCCGTTTCGTGATGGACAAGTCGACGAGAAACGTTTGGCTGAACAAATCGATTTTCAAATCGATGCTGGCGTGACATGTCTTGTCCCGTGCGGAACCACCGGAGAGTCGCCGACGCTGACACACGACGAACACGAACGCGTGATCTCGCTGACGATTCAGCACGTCGCCGGGCGTGTCAAAGTCATGGCGGGCACGGGCAGCAACAGCACGGCGGAAGCGTTGAGGTTAACTCGTCGTGCCGCTTCCGAAGGTGCCGATGCGACTTTGCAGGTTGCTCCGTACTACAACAAGCCAACCCAAGAGGGCATGTACCAGCACTTCAGTGCCGTTGCAGAAGCCGTTGACATTCCAGTTTGCGTTTACAACATTCCCGGACGCTCGGCGAAGAACATCGAAGTCGACACGATCGTGCGATTGGCGGAATTGCCAAACATCACGATGGTGAAGGAAGCCACCGGATCGTTGGACCAGTGCACCGCCGTCTTGGGTGCCACGAACCTAACCGTGTTGTCGGGCGACGACTCGTTGACCTTGCCAATGATGAGCGTCGGAGCCGAAGGCGTGATCTCGGTCGCTGCCAACTTGGTCCCATCGGTCTTGTTGGAAATGGTTCAAACCGCGGCAGCCGGCGATTACACCAAAGCGGCTGAACTGCACCATCGTTTGTACTCGCTTTGCAGCAAAATGCTGGGCCTCGCGACCAATCCAATCCCGGTCAAAGCGGCAATGCAAATGGTTGGTCGCGACACCGGTGAGATGCGTTTGCCAATGGTTCCACTGGACGATGCTGACCGAGCGATCTTGCAAGAAACGCTGACGAAGTTCGGCCTGGAATCGGCGATCACCGGTCAGTTGCAAACCAGCGGTGCTTAAGCGTTTGGTAAATCGGAATCACTGAAGCTGAAGAATGCGGCGTCTTTGGGATGCCGCATTTTTTTGCGCTTGTGGGGTGTTCGGCTGGCGTTGGGGTTTGGCGATTGAGTGGCCAACTGCCGGCATTGGGTTGGCGGGGGACGCCTCGCTTTGTTCCAAAGCATCGGTTGGGGCGCCAGGTTGAAACCTGGCCTACGTATAGGCACCGTCGACGGCTGGTTAGGACAGTGGCGAGAAGGGGGGCGTGCCGAGTCTGATATCACTCAAGCGGAGATTGGGTTACGCACCTGCTAGTTGAGCTTTGGCGTCGACGCTTTCGCCTGAGTGCCAGATGGTGAAATCGTTCTCGTCGCGAATCACTCGGTTGTAGGTCGTGTCGCGTTCGATCGGATCGCGGCCTGCTTCGCGAATCAGGTCCTTGATTTGATCGACGGACATGAACTCGGGGGTCTTTGCTCCAGCGTCGTGATAAATCAACTCATGGCGGACCGTTCCGTCGATGTCGTCGGCACCGTAAGCCAAGGCAGTCTGAGCGGTTTCGATCCCCAACATGATCCAGTACGCCTTGATGTGTTGGACGTTGTCCAGCATCAAACGGCTGATCGCCATCGTTCGCAGATCCATCAAGCCCGATGGCTTTTTTAGATCGGAAAGCTTGGTGTTGTCGGGGTGGAAGGCGAGCGGGATGAAGACTTGGAACCCGTTGGTTTTGTCTTGCAGTTCACGCAGTCGCATCAGGTGATCGATGCGGTGGTAGGCTTTTTCGACGTGCCCGTACAGCATCGTGCAATTGGTCTTCAAACCAATTTGATGGGCCGTTCGGTGGATTTCGAGCCACGCGGGCGTGTTGGCTTTGTGTTCACACAGTTGGTCGCGAACTTCGGGATGGAAGATCTCGGCACCGCCGCCGGGCATGCTGCCCAGACCCGCGGACCGCATGTCATCGAGGACCCATTCGAAGGACTTCTTGGTTTGAAAGCGGAACCAATCGATCTCGACAGCGGTCCAGGCTTTCAGGTGAATCTTCGGGTAGTTCTCTTTCAGCATCGAGATGATATCGCGGTACCACTCGTACTTTCTTTGGTGGTGCAATCCGCCAACGATGTGCATTTCGGTGCAACCGTTGGCCGTTGCCTCGGCACCTCGATGCAGGATCTGCTCATCCGACATCGCGTAACCGTTTTCGTCCCGCAAGTCTTTCCGAAAGGCACAAAACCGGCATCGATACACGCACACGTTGGTCGGGTTGAGGTGCGTGTTGATGTTGTAATAGCCGACGTTGCCGTTCTTTCGCTCGCGAACGAAGTTTGCCAGTTCACCGATCTGCTGAATCGACACTTCCGGTTCGTAGAGAAACAAACCGTCTTCCATCGACAGGCGTTGTTCTGATTCGACCTTGTCACGAATTTCGCGAAAACGGGCGTCTCGTTCGTTGGCTTGCATGGTGATGATTCGAGTGGAAAGGCAAATCGTAGGAGGAGTCGGCTGGCTCGTTCTTAACCGCTAAACGAAGCAGTCGATCACTCCGGCGGTCATCAGGATCACGCTGACAATCGCATTGGTATGAAAAAAGGCTTGGTTGACGCGAGACAGGTCGCTCGGCGAAACCAAGCGGTGTTGGTAAATGACCAAAGCGGCGGTCAGCAACACGGCAATCAAAAACAAAAACCCCAGGCCGGACGCACTTCCGGTCCAGGCCAGCAGCCCCAGTGCTAAAATCATCGCGACATGCGAGATCGCCGCAACCCGCAGGGCACCGGAAACGCCTCGTCGAGACGGGACGCTGTGCAATCCCTCCGCGGAATCGAACTCGGCATCTTGGCACGAATAGATGATGTCGAAACCCGCGACCCAGAACGCGACCGCGACGGCCAGCCATCCAGGAACCCAGAAATCGCCGGGGTGTTGAAGCACAACCTCGCCGCGAATCGCCGCCCAAACGCAGATCGGCGATAGGCTGAGCGCGATCCCCAGCCACAGGTGCGCCGACGAGGTGAAGCGTTTTGCCAGTGAGTAGCCGCAGAGGAAGAGCAGCACCGGGATGGAAGCAAAAAGCGGCAGTCGGTTGGGAAGAAAAAGCAGTGTCGCGGCAATGAAACCGAGGCCGCACACAACGGTGAAGCCGAGCACCGCCGGAGCAGACAGCTTTCCCGCCGGAATGTGCCGAGTCGCGGTACGTGGATTCGCGGCGTCAATTCGCCGGTCGACCCAGCGGTTGAATGCCATCGCGGCGCTGCGTGCCAGAACCATGCACAGCAGAATGCCGACGATATCCTGCAACCGGACGGTGGGATAAGTCGGCGGTGAGGTTCCCGGCATCGGCGTCGACCACGCCAGAAACGCAGCCAGAATCGCGAAAGGCAACGCGAAAATGGTGTGCGAAAAGCGAATCAGGCCGAGCCAGTCGTTCAGTTTTGCCATCGTGGTCAAATTCTCACGCGTCCTTCCATCGCTGGATCAATCCATTGTCCAAACCAATTTGGTCCATGATCCTGGCAACGACAAAGTTGACCAGGTCCTCGATGCGTTGGACGTCGTGGTACCAACCCGGCATCGCGGGCAGCATCACGGCCCCGGCTGCGGCGAGTCGGTGCATGTTCTCGATTTGCAGAACGCTCATCGGTGTTTCGCGAGGCACGATGACCAGTTTGCGGTGTTCCTTCAGGTGCACTTCAGCGGCTCGTTGAACCAGGTTCGATGCAGCCGAACGAGCGACGCCCGACAGCGTGCTTCCGCTGCACGGGCAAAGCACCATCGCGTCGGTCAGGAACGAACCGCTGGCGATGGGAGTCATGTAATCGTCGTGTTGGTGATAGTGCAAGCGATCGTCGCCCGCGGAGTCGATCGTATCGAATTGCGGAGCAGGTTCACTGGCCCAAGCCGGCACGCAAGCGAGCAACGCGTTGAGGTCAGGTGATCGCAGATCCAGTTGCAGGCCCATCTCTTGTTGCAGCACCGCCGCACCACTGGGGCTGATCGTCAGATGAACCTCCACGTTGGTGTCCCGCCGCATCACTTGCAGTAAACGGACCGCGATCGGAGCGCCCGAGGCTCCCGTGATCGCCAGCACAATTCGGCGGCGACGTTTGGAATCGTCACTCATGTCGCCACCAAGGCTTCACGTTCGCGATGAGCCGCCATCTCCGCGTGGTTGGTTTTGCCACCGGGCTTTTCGCCCACGTAGATCGTCGCGACACCCAGCGTCAGCGGACGGAAAGTGACGTGTTCCAGACCGATGTTCCGCATTCGATTGGCCAGGGCGTCGCCGCAGGGAAATTTGCCGACGGATTCAGGCAAGTACTCGTACGCGGATTTGTCGTTGCGAGCCATCCACTGGCCAATGCGAGGCAGGACGTGCCGGAAGTAAAAGTTGTAGGCCTGTTTCAAAACCGGCAGCGTTGGTTGTGAGAACTCGAGCACGAGGACTTGGCCGCCTGGTTTGCAAACGCGAGCCATCTCGGACAAGCCCTGATCGGTGTCGGCGATATTTCGCAAGCCAAACGCGACGGTCACGCACTGGAAGGAATCATCGTCGAACGGCAGCGCCATCGAATCGGCTTCCAAGAACGGGATCGTGTGTCGTCCGGATCCACCCGCCGCATCTCGCGTTCGTTTCGACTCTTTGTCTCGAGCGATTTCCAGCATCGCGTGGCAGAAATCGCTGCCGACGACTTGGACGTCTGCTCCCGCCGAATCGGCGATCGCGATCGCTAAGTCACCCGTTCCGCAACACAGGTCCAGAATCGGAGCATCCCCATCGATGTTCAACGTTTGAACGGCTTTGCGTCGCCACCACTTGTCGATGTTCAGTGACAACAGGTGATTCATCACGTCGTATCGCGGCGCGATTTGCCGGAACATTTCGCGAACTCGCTCACCGCTCTTGTCCAACCCCTCGTTCGACGGTGCGGGACTCGCCGACTCATCCGCCGAAGCATTGGACTGGTGGGACGGGTCAACGTTTGGGACACTCATGTGACAACTTAGGAAGACAACGAGATGGAAGGGGCAGTGGTTAGGTGCGAGTGTTGCTATTTGACATCGACGGGACGCTTTTGACGACCGCCGGTGGTGGGAATCGGGCGCTTCGGCAGGCGATTGAAGAGGAATTTTCGGTCGAGGATCCGGACACGCGAATTTCGTTTTCCGGCCGAACAGACAGAAGTCTGATGGTCGAATTGTTGCAACGGAACAAGGTTTCGCCGACGGAAGCCAACTGCGGTCGATTGCGACGGCGGTACGGAGGCCTGTTCGGAGCCGAACTGCGGCGATCGGGCGGCACCCTTCTGCCGGGGATCGTGCCGTTATTCGAAGCCTTGGACGGGATTCCTAATCTGGACGTTGCAGTTATGACCGGGAATTTCCCCGAGACGGCAACGAAAAAACTGGAGCATTTCGAGATCCGCCGGTGGGTTCGCTGGATCATCGGAGGCGATCTGGACGTGCACCGTGACGACATGGCTCGGCGAGCCGCCAGCGTTGTGGCGCGGCGTCATGGCGATTCTCACCAAGAAACCATCGTGATCGGCGACACCCCCGCGGATGTGTTGTGCGGCCGAGCGATCGGAGCGAAGACGTTGGCGGTCACCACCGGCGAATTCTCTCGAGATCAATTGGCGCCGGCCAAACCGACGTTGTTGCTGGACGACTTGTCGGACACCGATCGAGTGGTGCGATTCTTGGTCGATGACGAGCTTCTATCGGACTGACGGAGCCATCTTTTCGCACTTTTCGTTTCACGGCTGTGGACCGCGTTCTGGCGAACCAGCCGGCGGTCGGTCGGAGATTCTTGAGCAAATCCACTCGTTTTTTCAAAAGTCGATTCGAATCGGTGTTGTGACTTGCCCGATTCGTTTCGTAACGTCCCTGCCATGAACGTTTTTCGTCAACGCTCCGATATGGCTTTCCTCGCGGTCGCACTTGTGTGGACCTGCGTTGCAGTGGGCTGTTCACAAAACCCGTACTTGGCGGGCGGCGGAACTTCCGTGTGGCAACCGCCACCGAGCACCACCGCGGTCAATGGCATCCAGGCCCAGGTCGCTGAGCTGAACCGTCGGGTTCAATTGCTGGACGACAACAATCGTCAGCTGACAACGCAGTTGGCCCAAAGCGAGCAACAGTCGCAAGTTTATCGCGACGAATTGAACTTGGTCCGCAAACAGTTGTCGGACACGACTCAGCAATACGAGTCCGCTCGGATTGTCGCACAAGACGCTCAGAGTCAGGCACGCAGTTTTCAAGCGTCCGCACAAATGCGTGGCGGTGCGACGATTCGAGCCAACACAAACCTCAATCAAATGGCCGGTCGTCTGAACTTGGGCGGCTTGAAAGTCGAACAAGACGGTGAGGTGCTGCGAGTCATCTTGCCGAGCGATCAATTGTTCGCGCAAGGCACCGGACAACTGCAGCCTTCCGCGGGTTCGATTTTGGATCCGACCGCTGCTCAACTTCGTTCGGTGTTCCCTCGTCAGCGAATTGGCATCGAAGGCTACACCGACAACGCTCCCATGTATGGAGGAGCGGCCGGCAGCGCTCATCAACTCACGTCCGCTCAAACGGGCGCGGTGTTGGATTGGTTGACTCGCCGAAGCGGCATGCCAGCACAGCAATTGTTCACGGTCGCACAGGGATCGAACAACCCTCGCCAAGACAACACGACTCCCGCCGGACGCGCCGCGAATCGCCGCGTCGAGCTGGTGATTTATCCCGAGTCGTTCTAAGCGACGAGATCGACTTTGCCGTCGCTGGTTCCGAATTGTTCCGCTTCGATTCCCATCGCGTTGAACATCGAGACATACAGGTTGCACAGTCGGGATTTCTCGGGTGCAACCAGGCGTCGTCCAGTTCGAATGGCGCCGCCACCTCGACCAGCCAGCAGCAGCGGCAGGTTCTCGATGTCGTGTTTGTTGCCATCTCGGATCGTTGAACCGAACATGACCATCGAGTTGTCCAGCAACGTCGAGTCGCCTTCTTTCAATGATCGCATTCGGTCGATCAGGTAGGCGTATTGTTCGATGTGCCAAGTCCCAATGCGTTCGTACTCCGCAATGCGATCGGGCTCATTCCGGTGATGCGAGATCCCGTGAAACGAACTCTTCACGCCGTCGATGAACGAGAAGTTTCGACCGGTTTGGGCATTGCCCATCATGAACGTCGCGACGCGTGTTGAGTCGGTCCAAAACGCCAGGATCATGATGTCCATCATCAGACGAACATGCTCGATGTGTTGCTCAGGCAAACCCGGTCCCGGTCGCGGCACGTCGATCTTGCCTTCGTTGATCCAGCGTCTTTGAGGCTTCATCGATGCTTCGATGCGTTGTTCGACGCTTCGGACGCTTTGCAAGTATTCATCCAGCTTCGCACGATCCTCGCTGCCGAGTTGTCGCGACAAACCACGAGCGTCTTCCAACACGACATCTAGAACGCTGGTCGTGTCTCGTTGCAGCGACTTGGCGACTTGCGGGTCATGCAAATTCAATCCGGATACCGGAGGCGAAGCGGCACCGCCTCGGAACAGTCGATCGAATGCGAGTTGTGGAACGATCTCGTTGGGCAATGGCGTGTGACGGTCTCGCCAAGCGATGTGCGAGCCATAGATCCGAGTGAATCCGCCACCGACATTGTCGACTCCGGTGTACGCGGAATCGACGCCGAGTTCTAGGCTTGGCAATGGCGTATGCGATCCGATCTTCGACGCGATGAATTGGTCGGCTGACATGCTGCCGGTGTCCATGTCGCGGCCCGATGTTCGCAAAACGAATCCGCCGGATAAAAACGCGGGCACCTTGGGCCAGTGACCGTTTCGCATGTTCACATTGGGGTGATGCAGGTTCTCAAGCAGCACCACTTCCTCCCGAACGTCAGCCAAAGGTTGCAGCATCGGCGTCAGCTCAAATTGGTCGCTTTCGGCGATCTCTGGAGGCGTCCAGTTCGGTGGGTTCACGCCGTTGGGCATGAACAAGAACGCGGTGCGGACTGGCGGGCGGTCGAGCGGTTTGACTCTGCCGTTCTCGTCCACGACCGGAGGCGTGTCGTCAGGCGATTCACCCGCCATCGCATGCAGCCAAGGCAGGCTCATCCCCACCGCGGAACCCTGGGAGAGTCCGCGAAGCAACCGGCGTCGTGACAGGCGAGCTTGCTTGTTTCGAAACAGCATCGTTTAGCCTCGGTTTTGAAAGGGAGTGCTTTGGATGATCGCATGGATTAATTCGCGAGTTTGCAGGTTGTTGTCCTGCAAATGCTTGCGGATCGAATCGATCGTGCATGCGTCGGCTTCTTCGAGACTTCTTGCCAACGCGAATCCGAGCATGCGTCGAATGTACTCGTCCAGGAAAGCGTCTTGGCGAGCGACCAAAACAGCTCGCAGTTCATCGACCCCGTCGAATGTTTCTCCGCTGGGCAGGCGTCCTGAACTGTCGATCTTCGGAAGTTTCGCGACTTTCTCGGGTTCGCGTTTGACTTTCTTTTGCCAGTCCTCTTCGCTCGCCGGTCCGCGTTCATGATCACGCCATCGGCCGATCACATCAAAGTTTTCGAGTGCGAATCCGATGGGGTCGATCAAGTCGTGGCATGCCGCGCAGGTCGCATTGTCACGGTGTTGCTCGAGTCGTTGGCGGACCGTCTTCTTGCCGCTTTCTTTTTCGCCGCCGGGCAAAGAAGGCACATCTGGCGGTGGTGCGGGGACTCGTGTTCCGAAGATCGTTTCCAACACCCACGCTCCCCGAAGCACCGGACTGGTTCTTCGTGAATAGCTGGTTAACATGTGAACCGCGCCCAACCCCAACGCTCCGGTCCGTCGCGACGCCTCGAAATCGTCCGTCCTTTGGATCGCCACGAATCCTTCTTCGTTGCCCTCCAACTTTTTCGCGGCCGAGACCATGCCGTAGTGTTTGGCTAGTCGGTGGTTGATCACAACCGTGTCGGAATCGATCCAGTCCGTGACCGGTCGATTTTCGCGAATCATCCAGGCCATCGTCTGGCCGACTTGTTCACGAAGGTCGATGACCAATTCATCGGAGTAGGCCGGTTTGAAAAAGTTTGTGTCCGGGATGACTGTGTTGCCAACCGCGGCGGTTCCCAGCCACTGGCTCGCGAAAACGTCCGCGAAGCGTTTCGAGCGAGGGTCGGCGAGCATCCGGTCGACTTCCTTGCGAAGCGTTCCGGAATCGCTCAACTCGTTCCGCTCAGCCAATTGCAGCAAGCGTTCGTCGGGAATCGAATACCAAAGGAAGAATGACAATCGCGTCGCGAGTTCCAGGTCCGTGATCGGATGGATGCCGGGTTCGTCTTGGTCGGCTTCGCTGATGTAAAGAAAATGCGGTGAAGTCAAAACGGCTTGCAGAGCCAACTGCAACGCCGCGCGAGGTGACTCGCCACGATCAACGACATGGTCGAACAGTGACATCCATCGACCGATGGTTGCTTGCTCAACCGGGCGACGCCAGGCTCGTCGGGCAAAACGCACCAGCGCCAACTTCGCCTCCTCTCGAGACAATCGATGCGTCAACGCATCGTCGTCCGAGGATAGCCCAAGTAATTTCGCGGTTGCGGCCAAGCGTTTCGCCAACGACTCACGCCCGTATTCTCTGAATCCTCGATGGAATTTGGGTTCCAGTTGATCGATCGGGACTTCCGCGTTTTCTGTCGCAAACTCTTGAACGACTTTCGACATCTTCTTGCGGTCGCGTTCGATCTGCTGGCCTTTGCGATACTCAATTCGTGGCAATTGAAACAGACGGACTTGTTCGATTCGGGGCGACGGCGTGCCGTTTGAATCGGTCGTTGGTTCCGCTTGGACGGAAATGTGATGTTGGCCTTTGGGCAGCGAGAGCGTCATCCAATGCTGGCCATGTTGTTGGTCGCCGGCATCTCGTGTTGCAGCAACGATGCCATCCACTTTCACTCGAACCCGCGCGTCATTCCGAACGGCTTCAGGGAGTCGGATGGAGAGCCCGTATGTTTCGTCGGTGCTGCACAGCAACGTATGAAAGACGTTGCTTGCCGGATCATTGGTGTTGTCTTCCGATTCAAATTCAACGATGAGCGGCTTCAGTACAATCGCTTGGTCGATGACTTTGGCGGCGACTTCCAAGTATCGCTCCATCAACAACGGCGGCATGAACAGCGTTTCGCCGTTGTTGTTGAAACCTTCGCCGCCACCGCCATCCGCCGGAAAGGTTTCGACGAAGTCAAAGTTCAGACCTGTCAGGTCATTGATCGCGTGCGTGTACTGGTCTCGGTTGAGGCGTCGAGGCAAGGGACGCCCCGCGAACTCGCCGCCGGCACACGCGGTCGCCTTCAAGTGATCTTCAATCCATTGACTCAGTTGCAAACGTTCGGCTTCGGTTGGTTGGTCCGAATCCGCTGGCGGCATCGTGCGGTTGTGCAGTTGTTCGGCTGCGCTCGACCAGACTTCGCGGCGAAGTTGAATCTCTTCGGTGGTTGTTGACTTCAGGAAGCCGACCGGGTCATCCTCGTCGTCGGGTGCGTGGCAATCGCCGCAGTAGGTCGCAAGCAATGGGCGAATGTGGTCTTCGAAAGAGGTTTGCGAGACAGGTGTTGGGATCGCTGACGTGTTGTCTGCTTTGGAATCTTCGCCGAAACACAGCTGACAATCGGATATTGCGCAGAGAAACACGAATGACGCAAGCAGCACTGCGTGAAGCAAGAAGGCGAGCCTGGTTGGCATAAGCACTCGGCGAGCAAAAACAATCGCGATCACAACACGATTGCTTTGGGAGGTGGGGCGGGAGCGGCGAGGGAACTCGTGGCGGGACGTTTATTGTCACCGCTGGAGAGGGCCGATGCAAGTTTCTCAGGGTGACGTCTCGACCCGCAGCATGCTGAGGCTTTTCTGCGCCGCATCGATCTCGAATTTGAATTCACCGAGGTAGCTCATCCCTAGCATGGGATCGGCTCGCGAGGCGACCGGATCCAAGATCGCACAGGAGACATCTTTCGCTTCGAACGGGCCCACGCGAACGGAGTCCAGGTTGACTCGTTTGGCCGAGATTTCGTCGCCGTTCGCCATTACCAGACGCAACAGCGGCGCGTCGGTGGGGACTTCAATCTTCAATTCTTTCGCGGCTTCGGCGGTCAACGTCACCAGCGTCGCCCCGCTGTCGACGACCATGCGAACAGGTTGGTTGTTGACGCTGGCGGTCACGTAAAGCGAACCATTGCGTTCGATCTCGAGTGGGATTGATTCCGAAAAGACTTCCTGTTCGATCTTTGCCAGGCGCAGTTCAATTGTGTGCAGGATGTCTTCGGCTGATATCGAGGACGGAACACCCTGATTTGCATTCATGACCTGGATTGCAATTTTGACTTTGGCGTCTTCCAAAATCTTCCCGATCGAATCTCGCAACGCGTCCAAGTCCTTGCGGATTTGAAACACGGATTCAGCGTAGTCGGCTTGCTTTGAATTGAGCTCTGATCTTTGCTCGTTGGCAAGCTCTTGAGTCTTGGTTCGTTGTGATCGCAACTGGCCGACGCGAGTTCGGTTGGCATTGATCAAAGCCACAATTCGGTTGTTCGCGCCGACATCGTTTCCCGCGACGCGGGCCAATTGCAGGTTCAGTTCTCCGTCTTGATTCTCCGACACTCGTATTTGTTCGTTGATCTGCTGGACCTGGGCCAGCAATGCGTCGAGCTCTTTCTGTTCCAAGATCAGTTCGCGTCGCTGCTTGATCAGAGCAGTCATCGATCGGGCGATGTCAGCGGACTCATTCGCGACCAAGGATTTTCCGCTGCGTCGCAGGCCAGCGTCTTGCAAGATTTTTTCCGCCTTGGCTTCGACGCTTGCGGAATAACGAGTCACCTGGGTTTTGCCGGCGGGCTGTTCAGTTGCTTCGTCTTCGCCCGTCGTTGGGGCAGTGATGCCCAGGGTCGCGAGCAACAAGGCTGCGATGACCAAGTATTGGCCGGCCGAGGATCGGTGGCTCCAAACTACGACCGAGTTCACCGGGTGTGACGGTTGGTTGGTTCGATAGCCCGGCGGGAGGCGGCGATGGCATTTGGATTGCATCGGTCGAGCTTGACGAAAGGACGTGGGAAAGCCAGTTTGATTGACGAAGGCGTTGCGGCCGAAAGGTTGACTCGATCCAATCCTTTTGGGATCAACCGAGTGGGGCGAGTTTCGTGATTGAAAGCTTCACCGAGTGCAACACTGAATGATTGTAGCCGAGCCCTCCTGTGGGAGGAGGCCTTTTTCGGTCAAGGACGAACCTGCATCCGAATAATGCCGACGACGATTGACCAAGTGAACCGATTGAGGAGCCCATCATGGAACCGCCTGTCAGACTCAATTGCCCAACCTGCAGCCGCCGTTTTCTATCGGATGAGACGCCAGCGATGCCGTTTTGTTCCAAGCGTTGCCAGCTGATCGATTTGGGGCGTTGGATGAACGAGGAGATCGGTTTGCCTCACGAAGGCGATCCCGGCGACACGCCCGTTGAGTACTTGGATGATCGCGATCTGTCTCAGCCGACTCCTGAGCGGCACAACCAGAGTGCTCATCGATTTGACGGCTAGTATCGTGGGTCGGCAGTTCATAATTGCGCGGTTTGATTGCCGTTGAATGAATTGAATCGATTGGCCAGCTGGGGTGGCTTCAGAGCACGGCGTTGCAAATCGGGTGGGTCCTGGGACTGGACTTTTCAATCGGACTGGTCGACAATTCAGGATTGCGAACGAACCTTTCCCTTGGGGAAGGTTTCTTTTTTTATGTCTCCAGCCAAACACACGTAGGATCGCGACAATGGTCGAATCGGTGCCAATGACCCGAGAGGGCTACAACAAGATCAAGGCCGAGATCAATCGCATGGAAAACGAAGAGATGCCCGTGATCGTTCAGAAAATCGCGGAAGCTCGTGAAGAAGGCGACTTGAAAGAGAACGCGGAATATCACGCCCAGCGTGAGAACCAAGGCATGTTGATGGCGAAGATCAACGAGCTGCGGGACAAGATCGCTCGCGCGTCCATCATCGACGTGTCGTCGCTTCCCAAAGATGAGGTCGTGTTTGGCTGCACCGTGACGGTGGAAGACGTTGCCTACGGCGACGAAGAACAGTTCACCTTGGTCGGTGCTGGCGATGAAGACTACGACAGCGGCAAGATTCTTGTCACCAGTCCGTTTGGTCAGGGGTTGGTTGGCAAGAAGGTTGGCGAAACGGCTGAGGTCGATGTGCCCGCAGGAAAATTGAAGTTCAAAATCCTGAAAATTGAATTCGATCTGTGAGTTCGACCAACGATGACAAAGAACCGGCTTTGGATGATTCCGAGGCTGGTTCGGATTCTGAAACTTCTTCGACCAGTCCACCTGGTCAAGAGGCCAGCACCTCGGCGCAACAAGAACCGGGGTGCATGCCGATTGTGGTTGCATGCACGTTGCTGATGGGCATCGTGTCGTTCGTGTTCTGTGGCGTTACGACTTGGGTGTTGTTCCAAAAACGAACGGAAGTTGCCGTCCGAACATTGGTCGGCTACGTCGACGTCATCGAGCAGAGCCTGTTGCCACCGGACGAAAAGAAGTCGGTCATCGATCAGTTGGAAACAACGATCAAGCAAATGCAGGCGGACGACTACCCGCAGGAGCAGGCCTCTGCGGTGATGCAACGATTGGTGCGATTGCCGATCCCACAATACGGCGAACTCGACGTGATTGATTCGTTCGTCAAAGAGAATTTCGATGACGATGAACGCGACAACGCTCTGAAACAGATTTCGCGACTTCGGCGTGCGATCGAGCGAGGCAAGGCGACGGTGATCGACGTCAATGATGTTTTGCTACCGACAACCCAGGTCGATACCACGCATCCGCTTGGTCGCGTGTTGAAACAGCCTCTCGTCGAAGACGACATTCGCGACGTGGTTCAACGAGCAAAGTTGATTGGCGACCGCGACGATCTGGAGGATCAGTTCTTTGAGCGTAAGCCGATCGACGAGATTTTAAAGCGGGAACTGAGGGCAGCTATCGAGCAAGGCGGATATTAAGTTCGCTCGTACGTACGCTGCTATTGACCGTGCGCCAAAATGTCCAGTTCGGTATTGCTTGCAATCCAAATCGCTGGAACGGGGCTGGATAGTGTTTTCTTCAGCAAATCTTTTTATCGCCACAGGACGAATTCGGTTTTTGTGATGCGTTCCAAGCCATCGATTTGAGAACGCTTCTCATTTGGGGGGTGATGGAAGACACGCAAATCGTTGCTTGTTTGCCCGCCAGGCTGCCAGAAAGGCACTCAGGCCGACTGCGGATGCCCGCAGGGTCAAGCTAGGACGCACGAGACGGTGCGTTACTACCCCATACGAGCGACGGGAAGGGGGTTCTGAGTTGCAATTCCCGCCGTGGCTTGGAATAATGGGGTCGCTAGCGATCGAACAGACCGGCGACTGCCGGATCGCGTCGTCTCTTATCTCTTCGCCTATGGACACCGCCATGAAAACCAAACCATCCGGTTTCACTCTCGTTGAATTGCTGGTGGTGATCACCATCATCGGCATTTTGATGGGGCTGCTCATTCCAGCTGTCAACTCAGCTCGAGAAACAGCCCGCCGCAACCAATGCAGCACGCAGATCAAGAACCTGTCCTTGGCGGCGATCCAGTATGAAAACTCGAAAGGCGAACTGCCTGGATATATCCAGAGTTTTGGCCGATTTGCTGGCGGATCTGACCCATCCGACCCGTTGAACGGAAGCCTGCCCGCACACATGAAAATTGGGACGTGGACGGTAGCGTTGCTTCCATGGCTCGACGCACAGCCTACATACGAGCACTGGAGTGAAGATCGCTACCCGATCGTTCACCTAGGAGCCGCGGACACAGAGCATGAGCCAACGAGTGGTGCATCCGGCAATGATTTTCACTCGCTCGCTGCGCCAAACCTGGCAATCATGCAGTGCCCAAGTAATCCTGTTGCGCAAGGTGAAAGCGGGAAGAACAGCTACATTGCAAATACAGGGTTGGCCCACTTTTTTAGCACTACAGGCGGAGCCGTTGGTACACCTCTACCTATCGGAGGAAGCGTAACTTCGATGAGCGCGGATCAAGCTTTCGAGGAATCTCAAAGTCGAGCTAACGGAGTATTCAACTGCAAATACAATATTATCGGCGGGAAACACCAATACGAGGGTCCAAAGGTTCGACTCGACGATTTTAAAGATGGCGCTGGTAATACGATGTTGTTCTCAGAGAACGTTCAAGCGATGCCTTGGCATCGCGCTGGCTTTATTGATGCAGGGAACTTGCCAGCCGATGAAACTGTGACATTCAACAACTCCGACACGAGTTCTCCTGCTATTTTCGCTGCTCGGTTCTCCAACGGAATGGCTTGGCACTACGCCGATCCTGACGCCTCGAAAGGGAGTTCGTTTCCTTGGAATAGTAAAGTTGGTTCAGTGCCGATGGACACGGCTAACTTCACAAAACTACGTATCAATGGCGGAGGGACCTCGGTTTCGGATGAAATCTTCAATCTGCAAATGACCGCGGCAAATTCGCCCCAGCTAGCACGGCCTTCCTCGGCACACAACGACGGAGTTAACGCGGCGATGGCTGACGGCGGTACTCGGTTTATCCCCGATTCTATCGACTATCGAATCTACCAAGCCCTGCTGACTCCCCGTGGAAAGAGCAGTCATGTGCCTTGGCCTGAGTATGTACTAGACACAGAGGCGTTTTAATTAGAGCTTCGTTGCTGCGTCCTTTGAAGTGATTTGGTGCGAATGGCACTCGTTTTGGGTGCCATTCTTCGGAATCGGATAGAAGCTGTATTGTATCGCTGCTTTGGAGCGTTTTGTCTGACCTGAGCGATCAGGACTTCCAAGCGTTTCCTATCGCAGATGTTCGCCACAATGCTTTTGCGGCTATCGCCGAGTGTTGCTTCAGCGGACAATCTTGGGTGAAAGCCAGCGTCAGTCGCATATGACGCGGCACTAATGGCTGGCGGGAAGACCCTGGTTGGTTCATCAGCCATTGCGTAGAGGTCACCAACAAACGGCGACGGGAATTCTTTAATTTCAGCGGTTTCCTTTCGCCCCCCGCGTGGATCGGCTAGTTATACTTCCGGTGGTGGACTTGTTAGGTCAATTCCTAGCTCAATCAGACTCACGGTGCCGGAGAAATAACTTGTTTCGAATCATTGTTTTTGGTGCGATATTGCTCACTCTGCAATTGGCGACGTTAACTCTCGCAGATGCAGCCGTAATCGTTGATCAGAGCCAACTGGCTGGGGCGCCAAGTGGAACAGCAGGGAGCCTGTCACGTATCGCCGAGTTTTCTCAAAACGACCTTGCTCAATCGTTTCGCCCAACTCTAGACAATATTACCGGCGCCAGGGTGCATCTTTGGGGCGGCAGCGATGCTGGTATCGGCAGCGGCAACATTACGATCGAGCTTTTTAGTGCTCTGCCTAATGATTCGGGGGTAATGTTGGGTTCAGGTACGTCTAATAGCGTTAGCCCAGGACAATATGCAGTAGTTGATTTTGGGAGTGTTTCTGTTGTGCCCGATCAAACGCTCTATCTCGTATTTACTAGCACTAACGACACCTTGGCTCTATCTGGATCAGTTAATGATCCGTATTCACGTGGCAATACGTTTGCGAATACTGGTTATATGGCATTCCCAAACTTCGATTATACGTTCGAGACCTTTGGCGCTTCTGCAGTACCTGAACCTTCTGCTTTCGCCCTGCTTGGCATCGGTGCATGTGCGGCTATCGCGCGACGACGTAGACTGATACCGACTGCTGCGAGCTGACTTGCTGTTTGGGGGGGTGGTTACTGCGGCCATACATTTTCATGGATAGCGTATTGAACTTGCCGGGCTGGATTCGATGTCTAGGTCATCCAGGTTGACTTCGTCGAGGGTTTTGGCTGAGTCAGTATTGTTATATAGCTCTATTGATTCTGCTGATTCGGCAGGCATGTCCGTTTGGGATTCTTCTGCGGTTGCTGATCGAACCTGCAGTTTTCCGGCTTGGACTCGGACGACTTTGATTGGATCTCCGCTGTCAATTGGCATTCCGGTGCTTACTGCGTCGACTTTGTGGCCGTCGATGATGACTCGGCCTGCTGGTAGTAAATCGGATGCGGCGACTCCGTAGCGGCCGATTAGGTCGACCAGCGGGGTGCCGTCGGGGGTGGTTGCGACGGGAGCGGAGCTTTCTGTTCCGTTGGAACGACGGTTCAAGATCTCTTTGCCGATCGCGGTTTGCGGCCAGAATCTCAAGACGATGCTGAGCAGGATCGGCGTCAGTACGAGCAGGGCCAAGACGATCGCCAGACCGAAATTCAGGCTGACGGTGAATGCGATCAGAACCGCGGTGATCGCTGCGGCGACCGCGAATAATCCAAGCAGGCCGCCACTGGGTACGATGATCTCGGCAATCACCAAAGTCAGGAAGAGTACCAACAAGCCGATCGTGTAGAGAACCGGCATCAATCCACCGCCTCGACGGTGATTCGGTTTCCGAGGACTTGGATGACACGAATGGATTGACCGGCATCGATCGCGGTTGCGTCGCTCACGACCGGAACGATTGTCTCACCGAACCTTGCCTTACCGCTGGGCCGCAGCGGCGTGGTGGCTTCGCCGGTTTGGCCCATCAGATTGTCGTAGTGAGCCAAGCGTTCCGATTCATCCAGGTTGGCTTCGGGGACGCCCATCGACAATCCAGTCGCAAGAGCTGCTTGTGGCAGATACATCCGGACCAAAATCATGCCAAGAACGCAGCCGCCTAGTCCTCCAAGCGTGACCCAAAGGCCTCGTGTCAGTTCACCGAGCTGGTAAGCGTTCTGTGGAACGACGAACGTTTGGCTCATGAGCATCACGCCGATCGCTGTCAAAATCAGGCCGCCGACTCCGAAGACTCCAAAGCCAGGCAGCACAAATATCTCAATGCCGATGCAAGCCAGGCCAAGTCCAAAGGCGAGGAGCTCTGCCCACTCAGCGGTCCCGGCGAGATACTTGATCCAAAAGAAGAATGCGAAGCAAACCAGAGCGATGAACCCGGGAAAACCGAGTCCCGGGGCGCTTGCTTCGATCGACAGCATCATGAAGCCGACAACCAACAGCGACATCGCGAGTCCGGTTTGGCCTCCGAGTCGTTCAACCCAGCGAACCAGTCCGCGGTCCGATAGTTCTGGCGGGATGCCGTTCAGGCCGACTGCTGCGGAGGCTGTTTGCAGAGATTCGGATGTGCCATCGGCCAATCCGAGTTCCATGGCTTGGGAGGCGTTGAGACCCGACGCGAGTTCGATCTTTTCCATCCGCTGCCAATCGCTGGTTTCGTTTTCATTTGAGTCCAGGCGGATTTGATCCGAGGTTGCGTAGCGGACTCGTCCCGAGCGGCGGTGAACGTATCGGTGCACTGAAAGGGAAGGATCCAGCAATCCGCGAATGAGCGCGACGCTTCGGCCGGTCGAGTCCGCGACCATGTCGATCAGCTCTGACTGACGCTGCACGTCGGCGGGTGACATTGCGTCGGCGCCACTGCCGCCGATTGTCGAATCCGGCAACATGATTAGTGGTTGGCAGGCCAGCGCGATCAACGCCGCATCCCCGCGAGCTTCGCCGGTCACGCAGCCTCCCACCGCCTGAATGGCGATGCCGGGATCCGCCAGGGTCGCAGCGAGCGATGCACTTCGATTCAAATTGCCGCCTGGTGAATCGATGGCAATCAACCACGTGTTCACGTCTGGCGAATCGATCGTCGCGGCCAAATTGCTCTGCCACCGACGGACGCGAGATCCGGTGATATTGCCGGTGACTCGGACCAATCGCCCGACCGCTTCGTCCACTGATCGCGAATCGTCGCTTTGCAGTGCACTCAGTTCCAGCCAGTCCGAAACGGTCTCTTCTGAATCGACGATCGCCGCGGCGGCCCGAATTTGCCTGAGCTGATTGGCGTCCAAGACGAGTGGTTCGCCGGAATTGGCCAGGGTGTTTTCCGAAGCGACCCGCCCAGCCGAGCGAGCGTCCAGCAGCGATTTCCCGGACAAAAAGCTTGACTCACCGTCGATCAAATTGACCTTCGCAACTTCGAGACTGGAGTCGACCAAACCACCGACCAACTCCAGCGGTATCAAAGCCCTGCGGCGGGCGATGGATTGATACAAAACTCCGATCGTGTCGTCGAGCTGTGGCTCAAACCGACCGGCGTCACCGATCGATCCAGACGATGAAATCAGCAACGTTTCCGAAGCGAGCGGTAGCAGCACATCGTGCCCGGACACGGCTCCATCGACCCAGGCGACCACCCGGACGCGTTTGAGATCAGAACTGGAAACCGCTCGCGCGATCTTCAGTGCGTCCTCGAATGCAGTGGCTCCACCAGCGGAATTCCTGGCCTCTGAAGGCGTCGATTGTTCGCTGCTTGGCGCGGCCGAATCCGCTTGTCCACCTCGGCCGGTTTCTCCGAGTCGCAGGACCACAGTGGTTCGGCCTCTGTCAGATGCATCGCCGCGTTTGGATGCGACAGCGATCTGAGACAAGCGAGCCAAGATCCGATCAACGTCGCGACTGTTCAGAGGAGACGGGACGTCGATCAGCACTCCCGTTTTGGGCGACGTATCCGTCTGTGCCAGTCCAAGATGAATGGGCAACAGGCCAAGCAATATGACTAGCATGCACCAAAGTGATCGCCCCCAGCCGGGGACCACACTGTGCCGGAAACCAACCAAGACAAACCGTTGACCGCTCATGCAACGATTATACGGCGGATGGAAGGCAAAAGAACATGACGGATCCAATTCGCCAGCGTTTATGAGGCCAGGATGAAGATCCGATGTTCCAGTGCTCTCGCGAGCAAAGGCGGATCGCTTTCTATGAAGTTCTCGATGGTTCGGGGTCTGGGATCGTCGTGCCCACGACCGCCGCACCGATGCTGTCGCCCAAAACGTTGACCGCGGTTCGGAATCGATCGAGCAACCAATCCACCGCGAGGATCAGGCCAAGGTATTCCAAAGGCAATCCGACAGCTCCCAGGACAATCAGCATCGTGACCAGCCCCGCCTCCGGTATTCCCGCGGCTCCGATTGCGGCCAGCGTCGCGGTGACCGCCACGATCAATTGGTCTGAAAGTGTCAGGTCGAAGCCGATGGCTTGGGCGATAAAAATGGCCGCGGCAGCTTCGTACAACGCGGTGCCATCCATGTTGATCGTCGCTCCCAATGGGATCACGAATTCAGTGGAACGCTTTGAAACGCCAGCGGATTCAGCGCACTCCAGTGTGACCGGCAACGTCGCCGATGAGCTGGCGGTTGAGAACGCTGTCAGCAACGCTTGACTCATCGCCGCCATGTAGTGATAGGGATTTTTCTTGGTAACCAGATAGTAAATTGTCGGAAGGATAACGAAGCCGTGGATGGCCAAGCCGATCACCACCGCGGCGAAGTACCAACCGATCTGGCTGATTTCTTCAAAGAAGCGACCGTCGGCTTGAGCTTTTCCGAATCTTGCAGCCACCAGGCAGAAAATCCCGATCGGTGCGAGCTTCATCAAAGCCATGACAAACCGCAGCAGCAAATCATTGGCTTCGGTGACCAAAGTGGCGATCGACCGAACGCGATCCATCATGGTTGTCATCAGCGCCCCGATTGCGATTGTGAACACGATGATCGGCAACAACTGAGTGTCGGCTGCGGCAGCGAACAAGTTGTCCGTGATCAGCATCAACGCAAGATTCTCGAGCACAACGCCCATGCCGGGTGCCTCTGTTTGACCGTTTGGAAGTTCGGCGCTCTCAGCAAACTTTTCGAGAACGGCAGGATCGACCGTTCCGACTCCCGGGCGGATGACATTGACCACGACCAATCCAATGACCACGGCCAAGACGGTCGTGCACAGGTAGTACCCCACCGCGGTCGCGCCCGGACGGCCTAGTTGCCGGACATCGCCCAACCCCAAAACTCCACACAACACGGAAGTGAACACCAAGGGCACCACAATCATCTTGAGCGCCCGAAGGAACAGTTCGCCACCGATTTCGAAGTGCACCGCGATATTCGGAGCAGTCAGTGCAACTGCGATCGCCGCCACAATCGCACCCGCAATCCAATACGTCAGTGACTGATTGTGCTTGGGTGATTCCGTCATGCTTGTTCCTTGGGGGCGTTCATCACGCGGGTTTGGCTGTCTACAGCGTCACAAAATAGCGGTTTCTTTCCGAGCTCGCACGGCGCTGCCAATGAGAGCGACCTAAGTTTTGGATGGAATGGTTCGTTCCCCACCCTCCTGTATTTCTTTTGGCCATTGGCCACGCCTCAGCCCAATCAACGAGTAGTCTCGGATGCCCTCCTCAAAACGACGTAACACTCGACGTGCAGCAGTCGGCAGCGTTTTGTTTTCGGCCGGTCTCTTTTGCGGAACCCTTGTCGCCGTTCCCAAGCTTCATCGGGCATTGTCGTCGGAACAAACTCCCGTCGAAATGACTTGTGCGGAGCTGGTTCAAAACGGAATTGGCGAGTCGTCGGTCGTTCGGCTGACTGACGCGACAATTGCAGAGCCATCCGAAGAGATGGACTTCGCCATGTTGGCACCCGATCCCAATGCGGCTCAAGCGTTGCCTGTCGGCACGGGGATGCGAGCTTGGATGTCGGGTGACAAAGTTGCGATGGCCAAGTCGACCATCTCGAAAACACTGAAGCACCCAAGGTCCAAGAAGCTAATTGACCAGATGGTGCGCGGCGAAGTCATTCCGCGGGACTTTGTCGGCGCTTCAATGCCACAACCGCTCAAACTCTCGCCCGGTCGCGACATAGCTGCCTTGGCTTTAGAAGAAGTCAAAACAACCGGAACGTTGACAGCTTTCGTCACGGAAGATCCAACATCGAAGTGGATTGCCAAATCAGGTGACTACCTGGGTGTCGAACTACCAGAGCCGTTTGTGAAGTCAGCTGAAATGGATCAGTACTCTTTGCACCCCATCTCTCAAACCGAATCCGTTTCAAACGCCAGCATTTGGATCGGTGCGTCCGCCTTTTCGATGACCATCGGATGGTTGCTTTGCAGTTCGGCTGGTTGGGGGCTTTGGATCCTATTCTGTCCCGTCGCCGCGATTGTCGGTGTGTTCGGGATTCCATTGCGGTCCGGTCGTGGCAACCGAGTCACATGGATGCTGGCGTTCTTCGTCGGTGGATTCAGTTTGGCCGCCGCATACGGGTTGGCATTTGTTCTCGGTGGATTGGGGCAAGCTCAATCGATGTGGACGATGCAGGCCGCCGGTTTCATCGCGGCTTGTGCCGGAATGGCCACTTGGTTGGGGATTCGCGGGAGCATAAAGACCAAACGCAGCATGGTGTTGTCGCCAGGATCACTGGACGATTTAATCCTGCCAAAGAAAGGTCGAGCGAAGAATGCAAAGCCTTCGAAAAAGCAAAAGCGAGCGAAGAAGTCCAGCGGCACGGATGTCGACGCGGATCAGTACACAACGACTGGAGTTCGACAAGACGCGTTGCAAGAAACGCTGAATAAGAACGCCAGCTATTCTCGCAAGTATTTGGATCCTCGATTGAGCGTGCCTGCCAACGCACAAGCATCACCCGAGGCGATGGAGCACAACCTGCTTTGGCAAAAAGCTGATTTCGAAGAACCGTTGTTGGTGGAAATTGGTCGCGGCGATGCGGCATGCCAAGCTACGATCCAGGTCGGGTGTCAGAATCTGGTTCTAGGCATGACGGATGAGCTTGACGGGCAAGTTCGTCTGCGGATGATCAGCGTGCTGGAGGACGGGCACTGTTTGGTGAGTGTCGACGACTCGTATCCCGACCTTCAAATCGGTGGTGCCAACGAACAGGCAACCTTGTCCATGTATGAATCTGTTAAAGCACCGAAGTTGCTCGCGAAGCACTTGGAGAACGCCGCCGATCTGGCTGAGAAACGCAGTTCAGGTTTGGTAACACTGGATAGCAACGAGTGGCGTGATGTCGTTCTGCTAACGGAACGGGTGCTCAAGTCCGTCTTGCACGACGAAGGGCATCAAAAGTGGGAGATCTACGACATGACCTATGGTCGCTTTTCCTATCCGGTCCAAGATGTTCGGATGTTTGAAGAACCATCGCCCGTCTGAGGCAATCCAAGCTAGCGAGCCATCGAAAAACGCGAACGACTTAGCGAGGCGGGATTTCGTAGACTCCAAACTCAGCCCACACCGGCATGTGATCGCTGACCTTCAAGGCTTCTTCTTCGGTGATGCGAAGTGCGGATTTTAGGTCCAGCACGCCCGCTCGTCCGGTGAATTCTCGAGTCGTCGCTGAATCAATCAGCAGGTGATCGTAGGTCTTCGTCTGCAATGTGTTGGTGGGTTTATCACCGACCAGTGATGTCACGTTGGAGATGCGTCCCGTTTCCAAGAGCCACTGCGTGTCGACATTTAAGTCGCCCATCAGGATGAAGTCTTCTTCGCCGGTGCTTTGGTATTCGTACATTCGAACGCTGTGAAAAACATCGTCCAAGACGTTCATTTCGTTCTTCGGAGTGTCGCCCATGCGGGATCCGACTTCGTCTGGGTCCGTGTGTGCATTTAGCAATGTGAATCGGAATGGTTTGCGAGTCGCTGTGGGAGTCACGCGAGTTTGAAAGCTAGCCACCATCGGTGCGCGATGCATCCGATCGAGTTCGTCACTCACCAAGTAGTCAGATTCCGGGATCAGATCAATGCGATCGGTGTCCCAGACGTACCCGTATCGTTCGGTTTGTGATGTTCTGCCTTGGGGAGCGCTCACGGTCGCGTCATACCGACCACCCAAACTGGCAATTTCGTCCAGCAGTCCATTGATAGGAAGTGCTGGATCACCTTTGATCTCTTGGATCGCGACAACATCGAACAACAAACAAACCTGAGCGAGATGACGCATCACTTCAGGCTTCGATGACTTGCTTTTGCCAAACACTTGAATGTTGAAAGTCGCCAGCCGAATGGACGCGTCGTTCTTCTGATTCCGACCGCTGACGGGCGTCACCAAACTAACCGGTGCAATCTCGCCAATGGGTGCTCTCCCGGAGTAGCCACGGGACGCCATTTGTTCGGGCGTCAAAGATGCGGCCAATGGGTCTTCGTAGACCGGTTCTTCGTTTCCTCGAAGCGAATCCAAGGTCGGCAAGTTGACTTGTCCGGTCAACGCAGCGATGACCAGTGCGATGACTCCGGTGACCGAGATCCCAGGCGTGAACCAGCGCAGGATGGAACCGCTGGATCGACGAGACCGTCGCCGCGATTTGGATTTATCGCCCCAGATCAATTTCCATAACAGTTTGATCACCACGGCCTCCTTGCCGCGTGTATCACAAGCTCATTGGCGGTCGCTGAGAATCTTTCTCGATGCGTTCCAATGGCTCTCGCGAGTCACTTTTCTGTTTCACGATCTGTACGAAATGCATCGCCATGCGGCGGAAGCGTCAAGCGATCAATCGATAGCAGAACCAACTTGGGCGATAGCCAATCCGTTTCAATCGCGTCAACTGCAATATCAGGTGTACACCTGCTAGCCCGCATGATCGCATCCCCCAGTTGACCGATGATGTCTGTCGAGTCGAAGCGAAAGAGACCGCGTGCAATCGTGTCGTAAATTTGAACAGCTAAAACTGTTTTTCCGCTGTTTCAATTGTGTCAGCATGTCACTCTGCATCAATCGCTTTCCAGTCGCGTCCGTGATCACCGGGCTGGTCCTCGCCATGACCGCCATCGGTTTGTTGCAGATGCCTCGCTCTTCGATGTCGGCAACCGAGAACGATGCAGCGGAGAGTGAACCATTGCAATTGGCGCCTGCCCAGGAAGGCCTGTTGATCACGTCGGTGGTGAACACGCCCAGTGTCGAAGGTGCCGCGGCAAAGCCCGTTGATCCGCACTTGACCATGGGCAGTGAGACTTGCGTCAAGTGCCATGCCAACGAAGTGAAGGTTTGGAAGGCGACGCCTCACCAACGCACGTTCGATGAACTGCACCGTCGTCCAGAAGCGAAAGCAATCGCTTCGAAGCTTGGCATCCGTTCCATCAAGTACGACGGTCGGTGCGTCGATTGCCACTACACTCAACAGGTTGATACGGCTTCGGGCAACGTGCATGCGATCGAAGGAGTCAGCTGCGAATCATGTCACGGATCCGCCAAGCAGTGGTTGGACCTGCATCATGACTATGGTGGCGAACAAGTCACACGAGCGATGGAAACTCCGGAGCACCGTCAACTGCGTTTGGCACAAAGTGTTGCTGCCGGCATGCGAAATCCCGTCAACGTTTACCTTGTTGCACAAAGCTGCTTGCGTTGTCACACAACGGCCGACGAAGAACTCGTCAACGTCGGCGGCCATTCGACGGGCAGCCTTGACTTCGAATTCGTTTCGTGGAGCCAGGGCACGATCCGCCACAACTTCATCGATTCCGATGGTCAGAACAACGACCAAAGCAGTCGCGATCGTTTGCGAGTCATGTTTGTCAGTGGCATGATCGCGGATTTGGAAGCCAGTCTTCGAGCGACTGCCGAAGCGACCCAAAAAGCGAAGTATGGTGTCACCGCGGCAAAGCGAGCAGACCGGGCAGCGAAACGACTGTTATCCGTTTCTCAGAAAATCACTTCAAAACACATCGAAGATGTTTTGCTGGTCTACAGCGGCGTCACTTTGAAACTGAACAATCGTGAGCAACTGGTTCAGGCAGCCGATACGATCGCCGAGATTGGTTTCCGCTTTGCCGCCGAAACAAACGGTCACGTGCTCGCGCCGTTGGACGCTTTCATTCCGCCTGCGAATCGCTGGAAGTAGCAAAGAGTTCGTTGACCTGCCGCCTCACCGCTTTGGGCAGAGGGCCTGCGGATGCAAAGTCGGCGATTTGTTCGGGGCGATGAGCACCCACGAGGGCCGCCGTGACTCCGGGTTGCGAGACCGCCCAAGAGATCGACAAATTCGCAACCGAGCGACCTGTGTCGGCTGCGATTACTTTGAGTTGATCGACGATGTCATGGGCTCGTTCGCGGGCCGCGCCTTGAAAGATTGGATAGTTGGGTCGGCTGTCACCTTCGGCGAAGACATGGTCACGCTCAATCTTGCCGGCCAGCAAACCCTTCATCAGCGTCCAATAAACCCAAGCGTCGCAGTCATGCTCTTTCGCGTCTGCGATTTCGTTTGAAAGAGGCTCCTGCTGAAGGCCATTGAGCGGACACTGAATCGCGGAACATGGAACGACGCTCGCAAACGCCGCACGTTGCTCTGGGGTGGCGTTGCAGACCCCCACTCGTTTCGCCATACCGCGTTGCATCAAACGCTGCAGCGCCCAAGCACTCGCTTCGATCGGAACTTCCTCATCGACGCAGTGCAGCATCAACGTGTCAAAGCACCTGATTCCGATGCGTCGCAAAGAGTTTTCCGCGTCGACGACCAGTGTCTCGGGATTTCCGTCGTTCACTCGGGCACCATCCTCGCCGTATCGCTGCCCGACTTTTCCGATGATTTGAATCTCGTCGCGAGTTGGCCCGTCGAGGTCTTTTAGGACCGCCCCCAGGCGTTCGTCCGCCTCCCCCTGCAGGCCGTAACTGTAGGCGGTATCGAATTGGCGAATGCCAGCATCAATGGCCGCATGAATGGTTGCGATCGCGTTTTCGCGAGTCACGCCAATCGTGGTGACGCCCGCGATGGGCCAGAGTCCCAAAATGATGTGTTGGTTCAAAACAGTTGCGAGATTGAAAAAGGGAACTAAGTTGGGCGCAGGACGTGGTTAATTCGTAGTGAGAATTGATGATCGTTCAATCCGATGACCTCTAAGAAGAACAATTCAACAGCAAGATGGCAACGACACCCACCACCGCAACCACGGTTGCCCCCGGGATTACCCGAGTCGAAAAGAACAACTCGAAGGGCTACGTGGTCCGCGTTTGTCGCGATGGCGTGCGAAATTCCGAGTACTACTCCGACAAAATGTGCGGCGGAAAACGCAAAGCGTTGCAGTTGGCAAAGCAAAGCCATGCCGCGTTGCTGGAGGTTCTCGGCCCGGCGAACAATTCCACCAAAGACAAATTGACCAGTCGAAACACCACCGGCAAGGTGGGGGTGCACTTGGCCCATTCAGTCGACAATCGCTATCCCGGTTGCGAGTACCAAGCGTATTGTGCGTCGTGGAAAACGGAGGACGGACGACGTCAGAAGATCAGCTTCGCGTTCAACCGATATGGCGAAGACGAAGCCTGGGAACTCGCCTGCATCGCTCGGGATCGTGAGACGGTCGACCGAGAAGAAGTGATCGCAGTTCGCGAACGCCAACTGAAACGGAAGAGTCGCAAAACCAAAGCTCGCCGGAAATAGTTGGTGACAGGACGGATCACTTTTTCAAGCAGTACCGATTGAGCGTTGCAGCTAGACCAATTGCGTTGCAGGAACCGGTGCTAACGCACATCGGCTGATACGCTCAAACTCTGACAATGAGTCACCTGGGTTCGGCGAAGAATCGTCGGACCCTTTTTTGATTCTGGCTCTGCAGAATCGAGCCAGTCAATCGTCTTGGCAACGGCTCACGAGAGCAGCAATTGCTGACCGGGTTCCGCGTCGTCGATCTCTCGGCGGATCTCACGCAAACCGTAGGCACACAGTTCAAACTGGTCGCTCAACCGATCCAGCAACTCGCATGGTGGTCGCGATTCATCGGCTTGAATTGTCGATGCGATTTTGTAGGACCGTTTACCGTGTTGGAAATAGTCCAGAAGTTGATCCGGTGAGTCCTTGCCATCGCCACGCACGGACTCAGGAAACATCCCGGCCCAAAACAAAGTCACGTCGCCGATGTGGCGATGCACTTCTCGCTTGGCGATCCCGATTCGGCGTTCAGCCTCGCACAACAACTGGAAAACTTCCGTTGCTGGGCGCCCGTCATTGCGACGCATTTTGTGAACGGCATCGATGCGAACAAATCGAAGCATCAGGTCGCTGACGTAACCGATCAACTGGACGTCCGTGACGCCCAACTTGGTTTGGAAGATCGACTCACTGAGGCCGCTTAGGAAGCGATCAAGTGCTGATCGTTTTTCAGGTGTGTGTTCAGTTGCCACTGCATCATCCCCTTGTTCAGGCTGCGAAAGGGGGCCAATTGAAAGACCTGAAATCCACAACTAGTAGCCCGCGAACCCAAAGTCAAGACATCTTTTGGCGTGCATGATGCCCCCGCCGGTTCAACATGGTGTCCGCGTGAGATTCAGCTTCAAGGATTCTACGGCGTGATTGAGCACGTGGTTCCGTTGAAAAACCCTAGCGGAAGAAACCTCTTCACTGATTCTGGTTCAGCGTTGCGGGCGGCGACGCGTAGGTCGGTCGAATCCCATTCAAAATAGCTGCACCAGAAATGGCAGATAAGAATGCAATCAGCAGCCATGCACCGCGAGCGACCATCGGGCCGTAGTGCTTTTGAATCGCCGCGATCGAACGAATTTGATAGGGGGCGGTCCATGGACCGATCGCAATCGCGGTCGTGATGGCCGCGACTATCAAAGCCAAGCCGCCAACCAAGGTGTCATCTTGAATCACAACGTCTTCCTACACTCGAGTTCAGACGTCGCTTTGACGCAGACGGCGACGGATGACTCGACGTTGCATGCGAGCGGTTTCGACATCGGGATTGATGTCCAGGCAACGGTTCAAAGCATCGAGTGCCTTGTTGCCTTTGCCGAGTAGAACTCGAACCTTGGCCAGGCTCTGCCAAGCCGTGTAGTGAAACCGGCAATGCCACAAGCATGATTGATAGGCTGCTTCAGCTTTCTCAAAATCTTCCAGCCCGTGCCAGCAAATCGCGAGTTGATGATGAGCCTCGGCGTACAGCGGGGCTTGGTCAATCAACACCATCGCGGGCGACAATGCCGCGGCGTACTCGCCGCCATCGATCAGGTGGATGACTCGAAGGAGCTTTTGATGGTGCAACGGAGCCGCGTCGCGAACGATGACTGAGTGGAATGAGTCGTCAGCAACCAAACGCACTCCGCGATCGCAATCCGAGAGAGCTCGTCCCAAGAAGTCGACCGAGTGGCGATCGCCCAACATTCCCAGTGCCAACGCCGCGGCTCGTCGATGTTCCACTTCGCCACGCGAAAGGAGTGCGGTCAGGGTGGCCGACGTGTAATGTTCGTCTACGTCGTGAGCGAATCGGGGAGCGTCCGCTGAGCCGAGGTATCGCCGGTAAGCAGCGACCAGGCGAGTCGTGTGGACGATGGGAGCTGTCACGTTCGATTCCACCTTGGGCTAGTCAGGACGGTCTGGGAGGATTGGGCGGGTCAAACGGCCTGGAGCCGACGATTCACTTGCAATTTGGCTGCTGCGGTTTGACTTCTCGATGTTAGACCGATCAAGCTGTCGGGCAAGACGGCACACCAAAAGAACTTTCCAACGCACGGATTGTCGGATGCTATCCCAACCGCTTTTCCACCTTCGCTCTCCTCTCGCGAGCGTGTGTCGACCCCGCGAAAACACGGTGGTTCAGGCGACAAGAGGCTGTCCATCGGTCATGCAAGCGTTGCCCATGCGGACGGTTTGGAAACCTTGCGTGAGACATTTTTTGGCCGCTTTGTTGGGCGTGACGTTTTCCTTTTGCTCGACATTATCGGCGTTTTGTCAGCCGCCAGCGGATTCGCCAATACAAGCGGCCGCGTTCACTCGGACTGTCATCACGATTTCGTTGGATGGTCAAACGGCGGAAGAGGCGATCAACCAAATTGTGTCGCAGGTCAGCTCCGGCAGCCCCGACCGAAGGTGGACTTGGTGGCGAGATGGCGGCGTCGACCCAAACAAAATCGTGTCGCTGAATTTGGCCGGAGGCTCCGCGGCAGAGGCGATGACCCAACTGACCGGTCCGCTGGGCTGGGAAGCTTTTCCGATCCCGGGAATTTTGCTGGTTGGGCGACCCGAATGGATCGATCGGACGCTCGGTACTTTGGTGACTTCCGCCAAGCAGCAAACCATCGATTTGAAGCTGCCTCAAGGAACGTCTTCCAGGGCGACGCTGAACACCATTGTTGGCCAAGCCGAGAACCGACGTCTGGATTTGGATCGCTCGGAATCTAGCCAAGCGATGGGACTGCAATGGCTGCCTCACGATGTGTGGCCAGAGATCCATTTGCAGCAAGTCGATCCGTGGCATGCGGCTTCGCTTGCCTTGTCTGAATTTCAGATGGCAGCGCGTCGAGGAAGTCCACTGGCGCGATTGCGTTCGCGCGATGAGTCCTTGCCCGATGGCGTTGAAATGGTTGAAGACAGCGACACGAGTTGGCGAGACACCAAGTTTTTGATGACCTACCCAACGGAAGAGAGCGAGGCCGAGGTGCGCCGCGCCGTTCAGGCGGTGGATGCATCCGCGTCGTTCCGTTCGGGACGCGATCCAAAGACTCGCAAGAAGTCGTTGCGAGTTCACACGAATCCGGCCGGGCACCGTGCGGCGCTCGCTGCTCAGTGGAATGCTGCTGCGGCACCGGCCCAAATCGCGGCTTCCGGACGCGAAGCCACTTACGATCTAAAGCTGCTCAACAAACCAGCCAACGAAGTGTTGCAACAATTCGCTGGCGCGGCGGCGAAGAAGCTGGCCATCGACGAGGATGCCAAGCTGAGAAGCCAGACGATCGTGAGTTTGGATGCGACCAAACAAACCCTCGAGCAGTTGGCTCAATCAATTGCCGATCAAGCCAACTTGCACGTCGTCTGGGGTGACCAAGTCGTTCGCGTCAGTTTGCCGAAAGACTAAGCCTTGGGCTCTTTGCGAAGCTGGATCCATTCGCTGTGGAAGGTGCCTTCCTTGTCCAATCGCTGGTAAGTGTGGGCACCGAAGTAATCGCGTTGGGCCTGCAGCATGTTGGCTGGCAAGCGTTCCATGCGGTATCCGTCGTAGTAGCAAAGCGCGGTGCTGAACGCGGGGACGGGAATGCCCATGATCGACGCAACCGCGACAACCTTTCGCCACTTCTCTTGTGCGTTTTCGACCGCATCTTCGAAGTATTTTGCCAGCAGCAAGTTTTCCAGGTTTGGATCGGCATCGAATGCTTCTTTGATGCGATCGAGGAATTGTGCACGGATGATGCAGCCACCTCGCCACAGCAACGCAGCGGCACCGTAATCCAAGCCCCAGTTGTGCTCGGCCGATGCGGCTTGCAGCTGAACGAAGCCTTGTGCGTAGGAAACGATTTTCGAAGCGTAGAGAGCTTGGCGAACCGCTTCGACGAATTCAGCTCGGTCGCCGACCAGCGATTGAGCGATCGCACGCATTTCTGGGTTGGCCGATTCAGCAGGACCGTTGAGAGTCTTGCTGGCACGAGTCCGTGCTTCTTTCTGTGCTGACAATCCGCGAGCGAACACGGCGGTTGTGACCAGCGTGCTAGGAACGCCGAGGTCGAGAGCCAATTGGCTCATCCATTTGCCCGTGCCCTTCGCACCAGCGACGTCCATGATTTGGTCGACGAGGTAGCCGTCGCCGCCCTGGTCGTCTTTAACGCTGAAGATGTCGCGTGAAATTTCGATCAAGTAGCTTTGCAGGTCACCGCGATTCCATTCGTCGAAGACGTCGTACAGTTCGTCGTTGGACAAACCGCCGAGCTCTTTGAGCAATTGATAGGCTTCGCAGATCAACTGCATGTCGCCGTATTCAATTCCGTTGTGAACCATTTTGACGTAGTTGCCCGCACCGCCGGCACCCAGCCATTCGCAGCAGGGGATGTCGTCGTTCGGGCCGACCTTCGCCGCGATCGATTGGAACATTTCTTTGATGTGAGGCCACGCGTCGGCACTGCCGCCGGGCATCAACGAAGGACCCTTCAGGGCACCCTCTTCGCCACCGCTGACGCCGCAACCGACGTACAACAATCCCGCAGCTTCGACTTGTTTGGTGCGACGTTCGGTGTGAACGTAGTACTCGTTGCCGCCGTCGATGATGATGTCGCCGGGTTCGCAGTGCGGCAAAAGTTGCTCGATCAACGCGTCGACGGCGGGGCCGGCTTTGACCAGCATCATCAATTTGCGAGGCCGTTTGACTGATTTGACGAATTCTTCGATCGAGTGACAGCCGACGAAGTTCTTGCCCTTCGCACGACCTTCCATCAAAGCGTCAACTTTGGAGGTGGTGCGGTTGTAAACGGCGACTTTGTAGCCGCGGCTCTCGACGTTCAAGGCCAAATTTTCGCCCATGACGGCCAGACCAATCAGGCCGAAATCACAATCACCACTCATAGCTGTACTTTTGTTCGTGTGTTTGACGGGGACGTGACAACCCGGGGTGCGGCAATCCAAGCGTGCCGCAGCGGCTCACGCGGGCCAGCAGTGTAAATGACTGGGGCACGGCGAAAAGGCCCATGCGAGGTTTGTACCCCGCGTTTGGCTCCATACACTCTGGCTCTCAAGCGTTTCAACCGTCGCAACCCGCCCATTCTCGGCACTCGCCCGCGTTGACCAGACGTCCCGGAGAGCAGCCAGCCGGGACAAATCACTTTCTAAACTGCACCCATCAGCCGTTGGCCGTCAGGCCCGGTTGGATCGTGGAAAACGCTGCGAACGCACTGCGGCTGAGATTCCGAAACCCGGCGATTGAATCACACAGGAAAAGCCAATCAGGAATTTCGTTGAGGTTTCCGGCGTCCGTTATTAGACTGATCGTCGGCTGCCGGTCGGAATCCGATTGATGTCGGCCCTCATTCTCACCCTCGACGTTCTTCTCTGCAAAAGAATCCACCGATGCGACTGATCGATCGCCACTCTCGAATTCGCACCTTGGCCAGTTTCGCGTTCGCAGCGTTGTTGGCGACTGCTCTGGCACCCTCCAGCTTTGGCCAGGACGGCGGTGGCGGCGGAGACGTCACAAATAACTTCGGCACCCAGCCCGCCGGTGTGGATGTCGATGCGACCGGCGTCCTAAAAGTTCGGACAATCGACCCGCGTCTGGCTCGCCAGCAGTGGATGCAGTCGCGAGCCAATGCGACTCCCGGCGAGTCGATGGAAACAAGCAAACTGCGAAAAGTCTCGCTGAACCGTTTGGAAGCAGCCATTTCTGAATACGTCGAAGCGGATCGTCCGCTCCCAAGTGAGATGCTGGCAATGGCCGGGCTGACTTCGGTTGAGTACGTGTTCTTCTATCCCGATTCCAACGACATCGTTTTGGCTGGTCCAGCCGAAGGTTACGTCGCCGATGCAACCGAACGTTTCGTCGGCATGCAGTCGGGACGTCCCAGCGTTCTGTTGGAAGATGTCGTCGTTGCTCTGCGAGCCTTTCCTCCACAAGGCAAGCCTGCCCGAGTGATCTCGGTGTCGATCGATCCAACCCCAGAGGGTTTGCAGCGAATGCAGCAGTTCCTGATGCGAGTCGGTGGCCGGGCCGGACGTGGTGACACACTGCAACTCGTTCGTGGACTGAAAGAAAACCTCGGGCTGCAAACGGTTTCGATCGAAGGCATCCCAGCCGCCAGCCACTTCGCTCGCGTGTTGGTGGAAGCCGACTATCGAATGAAGTTGATCGGCATTGGTTTGGAACAACTGCCCGTTCCCGTTCGCAGCTACGTTTCTCGCACCAACCCCGTCACCGTTTCAGCCAATTCAATGGAACGTTGGTACTTCCAACCCAACTACGACGGCGTGTCGGTCAGCGAAGACAACCTGGCAATGCGAATCAATGAGCGTGGCGTTCAATTGGTTGGTGCCAATGAGCGTGTTCAAGGCGACGGTGCTCGCGTCGGGACCGGCCGAGTGAATCGTGCCAGCCAAGCGTTCACGAAAGAGTTCACCGAGAAGTACAACCAAATCGCTGACCGCGTTCGCGTTTACGCTGAGCTGCGTCAGTTGATCGATTTGTCGATCGCAGCCGCCTACATCCACGAGCAAGACTTCTACGGCCAAGCCAACTGGGACATGCCCGTTTTGGGCGATGAGGGCAAGGTCAGCGTGCAGACTTACACGGCTCCAGAGAAGGTCGAAACCGCTGTGAATGCGATCTGGAGAGGCAACACTTTGATGACTCCGTTGGGTGGCGGCGTCAACGTCCAGCCACGGATTGCACTGAAGAAGGACCGCGTCACAATCGACACCGAAGGCCAGCATGTGCAGGTCAAACATTCCTCGGGGCCAGATCAATTGGCACCCGGCCAATGGTGGTGGGACTGATTCAAGATGAAATCGACTGATACAACTCTCTTCGCCGTCGCGGCTCGTTTCGCGGCGGCGTTTTCTTTTGTCGCATGCTTCAGCTTCGCGTCGCCTAAGGACGCCAGCGGAAACGAAAGCACTGGGCGGCCACAAACGATGCCGTTAATCGTTGCGCATCGCGGGGCATCGCATTCCGCACCGGAAAACACGTTGTCCGCGTTCAACCTGGCATGGGAAGAAAACGCCGACGCGATCGAAGGTGACTTCTACCTTTCGTCCGATGGCGAAATCGTTTGCTTGCATGACAAGACAACTGCTCGCACCGCACCGGGGTCACCCTCGCTGAAGGTCTCCGAAGCGTCATTTGCACAGCTTCGCAAGCTGGATGTGGGCACTTGGAAGAACGAGCGATATGCCGGCGAAAGCATCCCAACTTTGAAGGAAGTCATGGCGACAGTGCCCGATGGGAAGGGAATCTTCATCGAAATTAAATGTGGGCCGGAGATCCTGCCAACATTGAAGAAACAATTGGAAGAATGCTCGTTGAAACCGGAGCAGATCACGATCATTTGCTTCAATGCCGAAGTCGTTCGCCAGGCTCGTCAGACAATGCCTTACGAGGTCAATTGGTTGTCTTCGTACAAGAAGCAATTGACCGGCGGTTGGAAGCCGAGCGTGAGCAGCGTGACCGACCAATTGAAGTCAACTAATGCAACCGGGTTTGGGACTCAGGTCAAAGCCGGGTTGGTTGGTTCGGTTCTCAACGAAGCATTCTGCGACGCCGTGCGTGGCACGGGCTGTGGCATGCACGGTTGGACGATCGATGATGCCGCGGTTGCCAAGCAGTTGGTTGAACTAGGGTTCGTTAGCATCACGACGAATCGCCCGGCCTACATCCGAGACGCTTTGGCTGATTGAAGTCAGCGAAGTTCGAGAACTTTGCGGATCTTCGTGGCGACGTGAAGGTCCGATTCGACTTTCAGTCGTTCGTGCAATCGTTGTTGGACCGTTCGGTTCTTTGACGGGGCCAAGATCGAAAGCACGTGCAAACGAACATGACGGTCGCTGTCGTCAAGCATCATTGATAGCCACGGCCAAGCGTTCAGGCCGCCGGACTTCAGCATCGAGTCGATCAGCGTGATCCGATCGCGGGGTTCGGCGATCGCGATTGCGGTGCCAAATTCCAACTGAACTTTCGTGAACCCACGCTCGGTCAGTTCTGCTCGAGCTTGTTCGGCCAGCGAAGCGTCTGGGTTGCCCAGGTGCCGCAGAATCGTTTCGTCATCCATCGCAGTGAATGGAGACTGAGTCAGCTCCGCGTTGACGCGAACGACTCGTCCTTCGGTGGACTTTGCCAGTCGAGGCATTTCAGGAACGCGGTGGACCGGAGTGTCCGAGGTGGCTGGAACCTGAGTCAAAGGTACCGTGACTCCTTCAGGGACTGACTCAAGTTGTCCGCTGTCTGGATCAGAAGTTCCCGGCGACTGCAAACGAGTCGCTGTTTCTTGAACTTGGACGGACTGCGATTCGGATGTTCCCGAGCGGATGATTGCGACCGGACGCGATGGTGGCCAATCCGTCCACATCGAATCCGTGTCAGCACTCGGCAATTGGTTTGCTTCGTCAGACGCAACCGGAGCTTTCGCGAGCGTCCGTGTTGATTGATCGAGTTGGGCCAGCGTATCCCGTGAGCTTTGCGACACTTCTGCAATCAGCTCTCGAAGTTCAGTGCTCATGTCTGACTCGCCCAGCGTTTCGGTGCCGGCAAATTCCAGCATCGTCTGGCGAAGCAACGAACGTGTCCGAGCCGTTTGGCGAGGCGTCCATTCCGCGAATGGCTTCGCCTTCAGATTCTCGCGAACACCGGCGATCAGATGTTGGTGCGACCGAGCGGCCATCTCCGGAGAGAGCGTGGTCCAGTCATTTTGAAGTTGATTCAGGAGCCCAAAAGCGACTTCCGAGACCGAGTCTTCTTCGTCGATCAAAGTCGCGGCCAGCGGTTCAATCGCGTCGATCCCGAAACCAGCAATCTGGAACAATCGATCATTCTTGTCCGACACGCTGAGCGTGGGCAGTTCTTGGACGAGCTGGTTCAACAAATACTGTTTGCCGTAGACTGTCACCAACAACCAAACCGTGGTGATAGCCGCTGCAATTCCTAGGAACTGAAGGGCGTGCACGAACCGCTGCTTCGCTCCGCTGGCGGGAGGCAAAGCAATCGAAAAAGGGTTCGGCGTATCGGCCGCGGAAAGCGATTCGGAAGGGGGCGTCGGCATGGGGGGATTGTGCCGATCCAGGCCATCCGACAACAAGATCAATTCGAAAGCGTGCCATTCTGCTTTCTACACACGAACTACAAGCGTTCGCCATGATTCGCTCCGGGCAGCTCATTGCGTCGTGATTTCGGTGGAAAGATACGCGGGTTGCGCAACGGAGTCCTCTCGATTCGATAGGTAGGGTAGATCAGTTTTTGAAGGATTTACCGTTTCCTCCGGGAATCTGGCTAAGCCTTTTCGATCCGGCGGACCGATACTACCCGCACAACCCAATGCGGTTTGCTCAAAAAGTGGGGCGGCGGCGGGACTTAACAGTGATCAGCAGTGACGTTGGTTGAGCGAGTTCTCAATCGAACGTGACGGCAACTCCTAGCATGACGGTGGAACAACGATGTCGGTACGGAAGCTGACTGCAAAACTATTGGCAGCCCTGGCGGTATTTGCTGGTGGCGCTTCGGTGTCTGCCCAGGAGCATGCTTTGGCGGACCCCTTCGCGTTTGACCCAGATTTTCAATGGTTCGAGCCGATCTACGATGCTGACATCGTGGACACGAAGCCAAAGAAGCGGGCTCATACGGGCTGGTTCGGAACTTACGACAAGCTGCACTTGTGGGGCAAACGCCCTGACGAAGCAAGCGGAATCGGCGACGGTTATCAACTGGACTTTGGCGAAGGCAACCGATACGAATTCGGTTACATGACGCCGGGCAAAGACACCGGGTGGCTGTTCGGTTGGTCCGACTTGGACGTCGCGGCAGCCGATGTGACTCGGTTCGATCGTCTCAATCGGCTGAACGACGAACAACTCGACGGAGAGCCAGAGTTTCCTGGCGGCCAGTTCGGGACGAACGTGTTGACTTCGGACAACAACAACTTCGGTTACGACACTCGGTTCTACGAAATTGGTCGTTCGACCAACATCGTCGAATACGACAGCTACGAAATCAACAAGACTTGGCGAATGGAGCCGTACCACTACGGCGGAATTCTTGAACCCATGCTTGGCGTTCGATTCGTAACGATGGACGACTCGGCGTTCAACCGGAACTACAGCCGAACGAAGGATGCAACCACGGCACCTTCTGCTTCAGCCGCACCGTACTTCACTGACCTCGGTGTCTCCGCGGATGCATATGAAATCTTGGATGAAGAGCTCCAGGAAATTCAAAACGAGATGTACACCATCCAAATGGGTTTCCGGTACTTTAAGTTCGTCAATCGCTTCCGCTACTCAGCTGAGTTCCGAGCCTTCACCGGATTGAACTTGCAGAATGCGATGCGACGTACCCGGCAGGAAACGACCTACTACGATGGGTTCGACACTGGTGCAGAAGTGACCGACTACTTCAGTTCGGAAAGCTTGGTGACGTACGAACGCAGCGATGAGTTCTTCATCGGATACGACGTGCGAGCTGAGGTTGGATACCAACTCACGCAAATGATTCACGTTCGCGGCGGTTTCCAACTGCTCGATCTGGCCAAGGGCGTGTGGCGAAACGAACGTGCTGGCAACAGCAGCAACTTGAGCTACGGGGCCACTGACCAGAACTTCCTGGCCGTTGGCGGAACCTTCGGGATCGAACTGAACCGCTAATTCCGACACCGTCCCACTGCTAGCTGATCACATCATTGAAGCCGGCGAGGTGAATTCACCTCGTCGGCTTTTTGCGTTGAGTCGTGGCGTTTCATTGGATCGATCTTCGATTGGTGCATTTGATCGCTTGGTGCGTCTGACGTCGGCGGATGAGGTATGATGCGAGTCCAATCGCTACGGCGATTCCCCGCCTCAACTTTCTCCCCCGCCTCAAATGGAGTCTTGCCATGCGTCATGTCAAGAATCGACGTTCTTTCATGAAGTCCGCTGCGATCGCCGGCTCAGCGATCACGCTTCCCGCGTTGCAGTATTCTCGCGTCTACGGCGCCAACGATCGTCTGCAAATTGCGAGCGTCGGTACCGGCGGCAAAGGTTGGAGCGATTTGCTCGGGGTTGCCGCCAGCCCGCAAGTGGAAGTGGCCGGGCTGTGTGACATCGACAGTTCCGCGAAACACCTCGGCCAGGCTGCCGATCGGTTCACCGCGGCACGTCAGTACGATGATTGGCGTCAGTTGCTTGATGAAAGCAGTGATCTGCAAGGTGTCTTGGTCTCCACGCCTGATTTCATGCACGCACCAATCTCGCTCGCGGCGATGCAATTGGGCAAGAACGTGTTTTGTCAAAAGCCTTTGACCCACACCGTCTTGGAAGCCCGCCAGATGCGAAGGGCGGCCGACAAGTTCGGCGTGGTGACGCAGATGTGCAATCAGATTCAATCGCACTCAGCCTATCGCACAGCCGTTCACTTGGTTCATGAAGGAATGATCGGCAAGGTACGCGAGGTGCATTCGTGGCAAGGTGGCCAACCGTCCTGGCCTCGACACATTCCGCGTCCAAGCGAGAGCGATCCGGTTCCGGCGAACGTGCGGTGGGACTTGTGGCAAGGCGTTGCTGCCGAGCGTCCCTACAAGATTGGTATGTATCACCCGTTCAATTGGCGAGGATGGCAAGCCTACGGCACCGGGCAGTTGGGTGACTTCGGATGCCACATCTTGGATCCGGTCTTCAAAGCACTGGAGATTCGTTCGCCGACGAAGTTGACGGTCGATGCACCCGAGCTGATGCCAGAGACATGGACCGATCGAGCAACGGTGCAGTACGAGTTTCCTGGTACGAAGTACACGGCGGGATCAACGCTGCCGGTCACCTGGTACGACGGTGTTGGCGTGTCGCCGCCGCGAGAGACGCTGGCTCACATTCCAAGCGACGCGAAACTGCCGGGCGCGGGCTCGGTGCTGGTTGGCGACAAAGGCACGTTGGTGATTCCACATGTCGCGATGCCGCAGCTCTATCGGCCTGATCAATCCGTTGCTGCCGATCTACCGGTGATCCCTTCCGTCGACCACTACACCCAGTGGGCGGACGCTTGTCGCGGAATGGGAGAAACAACTTCGCACTTCGATTACGCGGGGCCGCTGACGGAGACGGTCTTGCTGGGAACCATTGGGATCCGCTTCCCAGGTCAAAAACTGCAGTGGGATGCGGAGGCGATGAAGATCACCAATCACGCGGAAGCCCAGCAATGGATCTCCAAGCCTTACCGCAAAGGCTGGGAACCGAACTGGATCTAGGTTGTTGGAAGTTGGTCACACCAATCTCCTCGCTGATGGTATTCGTTCTGTGCCTATGAGCCGGAAATGTGCGTACTTGTCGGGCTCGAGGGACGTCCTACGATGAATCCAAAAGCACGGAGCGGCGATGCGGATTGCACGTCGCTGCCTGCTGGGAACGGATCACGCCGTTCGACTGGAACGCGTTTTCGCATCGGTTGCGTTTGCTGTGTCTCGCGGTCGGGCGACCACAAGCAGGAACACCACGATGAAAGCCGTTGCATACAAGACTCCTGGATCAATCGACCGGGACGACTCTTTGCAAAACATCACGCTTGAAAAACCCACTGCGGAAGGTCGTGATCTGCTGGTCAAGGTCCACGCGGTTTCGGTCAATCCCGTGGATGTGAAAGTCCGCAGCAAAACTTCCCCGGAAGGCAGCGAATGGCGGGTGCTTGGGTTCGATGCGGCTGGCGTGGTCGAATCAGTTGGTCCGGAAGTGGAAAGTTTTCAACCCGGAGATGCAGTCTTCTATGCGGGGTCGATCGCACGCCCGGGCACAAACAGTGAGTTTCACCTGGTCGATGAACGCATCGTCGGGCACAAGCCTTCTACCTTGAGCGACACCGAGGCCGCGGCGCTGCCACTGACCGCGATCACCGCGTGGGAGATGTTGTTCGATCGGCTCGATGTGGAACGTCCAACGCCTCAGGGTGGCGACACGATCCTGGTCGTGGGCGGTGCAGGAGGAGTTGGCTCGATCACGATTCAATTGCTGCGAGCGTTGACGGACATGACGATCATCGCCACCGCTTCGCGGCCCGAAACCCAAGACTGGGTCCGTGAACTTGGTGCGCATCACGCCATCAACCATCGTCAGCCGATGGCGCCGCAGGTGAAGGCACTCGGAATCGGCGACCCCGGTTTTGTGTTCTCAACAACTCACTCCGACCAACATCTCGAAGACATTGTCGAGTTGATGGCACCGCAGGGACGTTTCGGATTGATCGATGATCCGCCGCACCTTGATGTTAGCAAGCTGAAACAAAAAGCACTGTCGTTGCATTGGGAATTCATGTTCGCTCGATCGCTGTTTGGCACACCCGACATGGACCAGCAACGCAAATTGCTCAATGAAGTTGCCTCGTTGGTAGACGCTGGGAAGATTCGATCCACCGCAACGGAAACGGCGGGCAAGATCAACGCCGCCAACTTGAAGCAAGTCCATGCGAAGATCGAGAGCAACACCGCTCGCGGCAAGATCGTGCTGGAAGGTTTCTAAGCAACGCAAGAAGAACAGTCGTCAAACTTCGTAGTGGATGAGGCAACAAATCATGTATCTCAAGACTATCGCCCAACCCTTTTTTGCGATGACAGCATTGCTTGCCGTCTGGTTGGTCTCGAATGCGACGGCGTCGGCTCAAACGACAGCGGTTGAGTCGGGGCAACTGTTCGGCCGTTAGGCAACGGTCCGGCTGCTGATGGCTAATCGATTCAGGTCAAACGCAACCGTTGGCAGGCAAACTGGATCGCATCCATCAGAGCGTCAACGTCGTCACGCGAGTTGTAAACTCCGAAGCTTGCTCGCACAGTCGCGCTGACGCCCAGCAGATCGTGAAGCGGCATCGTGCAGTGGTGACCATGCCGGACGAAGACACCCTTTCGATCGAGTAATTGCGCCAAGTCTTCCGGATGGGCTCCGTCGATTGTGAAGCTGGTGATCGCTCCTCGGTGCTCGACGCCAGGACCATAGATCCGCATGCCGGGGATTTCTTGCAGACGATTGTAGGCGTATTCAAGCACATTCCGCTCGTGTTCCTGGACCTTGTCCATTCCGAGCGTGCCCATGTAATCAATCGCCGCGCCCAACGCGATCGCTTGAGCGATCTGAATCGTTCCCGCTTCGAACTTGGCGGGAGAAGAAGCCCATGTGGAGTGATCTTTGTATACGCGATCGATCATGTGACCGCCGAATAGGATCGGGGCGGTCTGTTCGAGCAGTTCGCGTTTTCCATACAGCACGCCAACGCCGCTCGGCCCGTACAACTTGTGTCCCGAGAACGCCAAGAAGTCGATCCCGCTGGCGACAACATCAGTGTGCTCGTGAGGAACGCTTTGCGCTCCGTCGACAACGATCACCGCGCCGGCGTCGTGAGCTTTTTTCGCGAGTTCATCGATCGGGTTGAGCGTGCCGAGCATGTTCGACATGCCGGTGACCGCCACAATTTTGGTTTTGTCGCTCAGCACTTCGCCGATGCGGGCCATTTCCAAACGACCATCATCGGTCAGCGGGAGAAAGCGGCATGTCGCTCCCGTTTGCGCGGCGAGTTGTTGCCAAGGAACGAAGTTCGCATGGTGTTCCATCTCGTTGATGAGGATCTCGTCGCCGGCTTTCAGGTTTCGCTTTCCCCAGCCACTGGCGACCAGGTTCAACGACATCGTGCAGCCGGAGGTGAAAACGATCTCGTCGGAGTGTTCGGCACGGATGAACTGCCGGACTTTCTCGCGTGCACCTTCGAGCTCCTCGTCAACGATCGCACCAAATCGGTACACGCCGCGATACGCGTTGGCGTAATAGTTCTCGTAGACCTCTCGTTCTTTATCGATGACGCACTGTGGCTTTTGCGCCGACGCTCCACTGTCGAGATAGACAAGCGGCAAACCCTTGGGAAGCGGTTTCTGCAGAATCGGGAAGTCGCCGCGGACGGCTTCGATGTCGAGTGGAATCATGATTGGGCCTCTGCCTGGACGGCTAGTTCTCGAACGCGTTGGACCATGCTGTACAGCCCGTTCCGTCGTTGCGGACTGAGGTGCCGCTCGAGTCCCAGTTTCTTGAACGCCTCTTCGGCATTGATCGAGATGATCTCCTGCGGTGTCTTGCGGGAATACAACGCTGCGATCACCGCAATCAAACCGTTGACGATCACAGCATCGCTGTTCGCCAGAAACTCCACAGTCGGTGGGTTGGACTTTTTGATGTCGGCAACCAACCAAACATTGCTCTGGCAGCCATGAACTCGGTTTTCCTCGGTTTTGGATTCCGCGGGCAACTCAGGCAAGCTGAAACCCAGGTCAATCAAGTAATCACAACGCTCGTCCCAATCGGGCAAGTCCTCGAATTCCTCGTACAATTCTTCGATCGTTAAATCTTGCAATCCAATCTACCTCTGTTTGTGGTTTCGCCTTCTTCGCTGCATTCACTTCCCTAGTTTGACGCAGAAACGCCGATTCCAATAGGTCACACGATCTTGGAAAGCTGCGTGGACCGGCCGATTCCGCCCGATTGAAGGGGCTCACCCAGGACAATTTGTTCCGACCGGCCTGGTGACCGCTGCAGTGTTGACGTGGAAGGCCACTCGAGCAACATCCAATCCGCCGTCAGCACATCGCTTGCCAGCACAACGATTGCCTGCCCAGCAAAACTATACGTGCGTGCATAGATGCGGGGCCATGCTCGCAGCATCCTGCGAATGCCGCCCGCGAGAAACTCTGCTCCGCGTCACCACCTCATCCCACCGCGTGACGGGTTGTTGATTTAGTCGTATACCGAATGGCAATTATTAGCCGATGAGCGTTCGCACCGGATTTCGAGACGCAACCGGGCCTAATGTCCGTCGGCTGATGAAGGCCGTTTGAAACGGTGATTTGCCAAGCACGAATTTGTGTTCAGAAATTCTGGGTTTGGGTTCCGGCGTGCGGTCGATAGCGGCCGGCCACCAACGAAAATGAGCCGAGGCTGCATCAAAACAGCGTCGGCTCGTGGGGGGAAAAGAAGGGAATTGCGCCAACCGAATCAAAGCATTGGCTGAAGGGTCTTGAGCTGCGTCGAAATCTTCTCGAAGACGATATCGACGTCGACTTCTTCGCCACCGTGAAGCGTGTTGTCGAGTTCTCCAAACGCGTTCATGAGTGCTTCCGTGGCCTCGCTCACAGTGTCCTGCTGTTCGCTCGAGAGATCAGCCTTCTTCGCCAGTTCTGGCAGGCATTCGATCAAGTGTCCAATTTCGTGAAGTTCGCCATGCGCGTCGTTCGGTTTGCCGCTGGCGAACGCTGTCGTGATCTTGCTACCCATTTCTTCGATTTGTTCCACGGCTTGGTGAAGCGTTTCAGGGTCGCCGCATTCCTCGGGTTTCCCGATTCGGGACGGGTGGTTCCCGCTTCAGTGTCCATTGCAGCGAGCGACAACTCACATCCACCAAGGCTGTTGGATCCGGGATTTGACAAATTCGATTTTGAGAGTTGACTAAATCGCCAGTGGCTGTAGAGTACAGGTAGATGGCTTTTGGAAACGGGTGCGCCCTACACGCACGCCCGTTTGGTTGACTGGTCGGTCAACGTGAAATCGCAACTCTAACGGTGCAGAAAGATGAGCTCATTGGAAACTCGTCACGTTCGACTTCCCCGTCTCGCGTTCGTTGTGCGGAATCTCTTCGCGCTCTTCCTGTTCGGCACGGGAATCATGACGATGGGGTTTGGATTGAACGGGTACCCGGTCGATCAAACGCCTGACGAAGTGGGGCGGTTCATGATTGCACTCCAGGCAACGGGCTACCTGATCTTTTGGGTGGGCCTGTTCAAGACAATCGCGGGCGGGTTGATGTTCTTTCCACGCACCGCCCCACTCGCGATCCTGATGTCACTTCCGTACGCGTTCAACATCCTGCTCTATGTGACGCTATTTGCTCATCAATTCTTGGTGATTGGGCTACCGGATTTCGGGGCATGTGTGTTTCTGCTTTACTGCTATTTCGATTGGTATCGACCGATCTTCGCTGCCCAAAATACGAGTTCGCTTCCCGATCCAATGAAGGATGCAAACGCAGTTTGATTCGGAGTCCTCGCCCGGATTCGCGATTGGGCGCGTCGCCTCTCTGATTCGATCTGAAATGGCGTCGGTGTTGAAGAACGCAGATTGGCCATTTTCACCGGAAGAAACACAGACCTTGATCACGTTGCCTGACGCTGGCAATCCACGCTCCAGGAGCGAATTGGCATCTCAAATGATCTGTCCTGCCGTTGCTGGATGACTTGGGGAAAGCAACGCTCAAGGGCATTTCAAAATCTGAGCTCAGCGGGATGCGACTCGCTCTTCCAAAGATGCAACAGAACTTGCCGAAACGACTCGAGTGCGATCGTTCATAAAGACGCGCAATCCGCGATGGGCAGCACGCATCGGTTTCGCATTGCAAATTCAGAAGCGTCACGCTCTCGATTCGAAGACTGACGTGGCGGAAGGAGAACCCCTTTGACGTTTTAACGATGTGATGCAACTTCCATCTGCAAACGGAAACGACTGAGATGAACGAAACGACTAACAAGACCGCGATCGTGACGGGGGCATCGCGAGGGATCGGCGCCGCCGTTGCAAAGCGGCTCGCCAGTGATGGTTTCAACGTCATCGTCAATTACGCTGGCAGTCAGGATGCGGCAACCGAGGTTGTGAACACCATCGAAACGGCGGGTGGTCATGCCTTTGCGGTCCAGGCCGACGTTTCCGATTCCGCCGCGGTCAAACGAATGTTCGATCGTGCTGAGTCAGAATATGGCGGTGTGGATGTGCTGGTGAACAACGCGGGCATCATGAAGTTGGCGCCGATTGCGGAATGCGATGATTCCGTGTTTGACGATCAAGTCGCTGTCAACTTTCGTGGCACGTTCAACACGTTGCGGGAGGCTGGAAAGCGATTGCGAGACGGCGGGCGAATCGTCAACTTTTCCACGACCGTCGTGGGATTGAAGTTCGAGACGTACGGTGTTTATGCAGGCATCAAAGCCGCGGTCGAAACAATGACCGGGATCATGGCGAAGGAAATGCGAGGAAGGAACATCACGGTCAACGCCGTCGCACCTGGACCGACGGGCACTGCGTTGTTCCTCGACGGCAAATCCGACGAATTGGTGGAGAAACTATCCAAAGCGGCTCCATTGGAACGACTGGCGACGCCGGAAGACATCGCAGGTGTTGTCTCGTTCTTGGTCGGCCCCGATGGTGGCTGGGTGAACGGTCAAACGGTTCGTGCCAACGGAGGCATGGTCTGAGCGATGGAGGCGTTGAACGCTTCGGCTGCCGGGTCCGGAACAGTGTCTGAACGGTAAAAGCGTTGCGCACCAACTTGAAGAGGGCAGAACCACGAAGATCCGAGTTGCCGCATGCTGAGTTGCGAACTCGACCGTACAAGAATCCTCACAGAGCAAAGTTTGAATCGATGGCAAAACGCCCCGAAAGGGAACTGGAAGTGATCCGGTCGACTCCCATCACCGAGCATATGTTGCGCATTACATTGGGCGGCGAAGAGCTCGCGAGCCTTGCCGCGGATCAAGAGAGCGCGTATGTGAAGTTGTTGATCTCTCAGAGTGATGGTGAACCGCCTTTGAAACGCAGTTATACGATTCGCCACCAGCGACCGACAGAAATTGACATCGACTTTGTCTTGCATGAGTCGCCTGGACCGGCGTCTGCTTGGGCGATCGGTGCTCAACCGGGAGATCGGATCACTGTCGCGGGGCCAGGCCCGAAAAAGCTGATCAATCACGCCGCGGACTGGTTCCTGTTGGCGGGAGACATGACGGCGATTCCGGCGATCAGTGTGAACTTGAGGCAATTGCCCGAGGACGCAATTGGCTACGTCGTGATCGAGGTCCCCAGTCCGGCGGACATTCAGGATCTGGAGCATCCGGCAAAGGTGGAACTTCATTGGGAGGTCAACCCGGAACCTGATGTCGATGGCTTGTTCCTTGCTTCGAAGGTTCGAACGCTATCGTGGTTGGAAGGCCAACCTGCGGTTTGGGCCGCCTGTGAGTTCAACAGCATGCGGGTGCTGAGAAGTTTTCTGGGAGAGCACGACAATCTTCCCAACACGCATCTGTACCTGTCGAGTTACTGGAAGCTCGGCCAATCCGACGAAGGTCATAAACAAGCCAAGCGACTCGACAGCGAACAGGAAGAGGTGAACAAGGGAGCGTGACGCATTGCTGTCTCCTGACGAAAGCAGCGGCGGGAGGTTGACCACGATTCGTTGAACGAGCTTCCAAGCGAAGCTTCAATCGCCCTTCCGACTGAATGGTCGGTAGGCGAAACCTCATCTCGAATCGCATCATCCAGCCGATGGCCGTTAGGCCCGGTTCAGTCGTAGAACTGGTGTGAACGCACATCGGCTAATGTTCTCAACGTCTTCGATGTATCTGCACTGTGGACGCAACTCCTTGGATGGTGTTTTGATTCCGTTTGTGCTACCAAAGCAACCAGTCAAACATTGATCCTCTGACCAACCGAAAGAGTCGCTATGAGTGATGCTGAACTTGAGTCTATCGAGAAAGCGGCGGAAGACTCGGCGTCCGAGCCATCCACCACAGAGCGTGTCGCGAACGAGTTGAGTCCACTTCGAGTTTGGCCAGCGGTTGTGCTGCTGGTGCTGATGGCGATCGCCCGATTTGTGCCTCCGACGATTGAAGACGCTCCGCTGATCTTGATGATGGTGGCGGTGATTGGCCCGGTGGTGTTGGGGGCATTGATCTTGCTGTGGTGGCTGACCTTCAGTCGTGCCTCGCTGAAAGAACGCTTGGTCGGGTTCTTCGGAGCGTTGTTGATCGCCCTTGGTTGCATCTTGTCGTTGGACAAAACGATGATCGGCCCGGGCATCATGATGGTGACTGTTCCACTTGGCACGGCCGCGTTTGGCATCGGGGCCGTGTTGCTGAGTCGTTGGCTTTCTTTCAACCGAACGATTGTCGCGCTGCTACTGGCATTGTGCGGGTTTGGGTATTCGACGCTCCTACGAAGCGAAGGCATGTGGGGGCACTTCGCTTTGGATCTTCATTGGCGTTGGGAACCGACGGCGGAAGAGTTGATGCTGGCCGATCGAGCGGATGCACCGACTAGCGATGCTGCGATCAGCTCGGACGCCGAAATGGACGAGTGGCTTGCCGATCCACAATGGACTCAGTTTCGTGGACCAGGACGAGTGAGCCAACAGCACGGACCAGCGATCCAGACGGACTGGTTGACGAACAAGCCCGAACTGATTTGGAAGATTCCCGTTGGTCCCGGGTGGTCGTCGTTCGCCGTGGCTGGGAATTTGTTGTTCACACAGGAACAACGCGGCGAACAAGAGACCGTGGTTTGCTACACCGCCGATGAAGGCATCGAAGTTTGGTCGCAGGAAATCGAATCGCGGTTCTTTGATCCGCTGGGTGGGCCCGGCCCAAGAGCCACGCCAACGCTTTTTGATGGCAGCGTTTTTGTTCAAGGAGCGAGCGGGCAACTGCAGCGACTGGATGCCAAAACTGGGGAATCGATTTGGGAAGTGGACGTGCGAGAGGTCGCTGACCGGGAGCCGCCGGTGTGGGGATTCTCTTCGTCTCCCTTGGTCGTTGGTTCGGCCGTGATCGTTCACGCGGGAGGCGAAGATGACAAGGGCACACTCGCTTTTGAAATCGAGTCGGGCGAATTGAAATGGTCCACCGCGGCTGGCGATCATTCCTACAGCTCCCCGCAATTGCTGAATCTGTTCGGCGAAGACTACGTGGTGATGTTCACCAACGCTGGCATGAATATTCTGGATCCAGAGTCCGGCGAATCGCGTTGCGACTTCGAATGGAAACTGGAAGGCTACAGTGCCGTGCAACCTCAGGTCATCGCGGGCAATTCGATTGTGCTGGCCAGCCAACAAGAAACGCGGTGTTTGGACCTGACCCAAACGGCAGACGGATTCGAGGTCGAAGAGCGTTGGGCCTCTCGAAAGCTGAAGCCGGACTTCAATGACTTCGTGATTCACGACGGTTATGCGTACGGCTTCGATGCGGAGATCTTCGCATGCGTTGACTTGGAGACTGGCCAACGAGAATGGAAGCGTGGACGTTACGGGAAGGGCCAAGTTTTGATGCTCGCCGACTCCGGTGTGTTGTTGGTGATCGGCGAACGGGGCGAACTCATTTTGTTGGCGGCGAATCCGTCGAAGCATGAAGAGCTCGCGAGCTTCGAAGCCCTCGACGGCAAAACTTGGAACCATCCGGTGGTCATTGGCGACCGGTTGTACGTTCGCAATTCGCAAGAGGCAGCCTGTTATCGCTTGCCGGTGGAGAACGAGTCAGAAAATCCTGATGACTTGGCGGGTCAATCAGCTGCACCGCTCTAGCGGCGAGTTCGGTTCGCTGTCCGATGCTCTGCCGCACTGAACGCTCTGATTGATTTCGGCCTCGTATCGAACCGGAGTCGGTTCGGATACAGTTCATGATCAATCCCCTATCTGTGGCCGAGGAAAGCATGGCAAAAGTCGATCAACCAGCCCCGAAGAACGATGACTCCGAGGACGTCGCCGATCACACGGCGACCATCAAGTCGCAGATTCTCGAAAAAATTGGCAAGCCGCCGCGATTGGATCGCGTCGAAGTCTGTCGTCATCACAATGGAAATTATCGCGTCAACGTCTGGGAGGAGCTCGAGCCTCTGGGAGAGTTCTCGTTGTCGAAACGGATCCACATCGGGGCGTCCTACTACCTGAAAGTTTCCGATTCGGGCGAAATCATTCACAGCAACCCGCCGCTGGTGAAACGCAAGCACTCGTCGTGAAACCATCCTCCCCATCGACGGCCAAATGGAGCGTCGTTGATCGTAAAATCGGCCGCAGATTGATTGCATAGAAGATTCAACATGTTGATAGAGATTGGCGGCACGTATGACTTGGAAGTGGTCAAGAAAACCGACTTCGGAATGTTCTTGGACGCCGGAGATCTAGGCGAGATCTTGCTGCCCACAAAACACACTCCGGCCGACCTGGGTCCGGGCGACATCGTCGAAGTCTTTCTATACCTGGACTCGGAAGACCGGCCGATCGCGACGACTCAGGTGCCCAAGGCGGAAGTTGGCGAGTTCGCGTACTTGGAAGTCAAGGAGAACACCCCGATTGGCGCGTTTCTGGACTGGGGATTGGATAAAGACGTTTTGGCTCCGTTCGCGGAACAGCATCGCCCGATGGTCGTGGGAAAGTCCTACCTCGTGTTCTTGTATCTCGACAACCAAGATCGAATCACGGCGACATCGAAAATTGACAAGTACGTGAGCAATGATCCCGAGCATGGTTTTTACGCTCAGCAGGCTGTTGAATTGATCATCGCCAACAGCACTGAAATGGGATTCAAAGCGATCGTCGATCAGAGCCATTGGGGTTTGTTGTACAATGACGACGTGGATCAGCGGCTGAGTTTTGGTCAGACCATCGAAGGCTACGTCAAACACGTCCGAGCCGACGGGAAGATTGACTTGAGCCTGAAGAGCGGTCAGCAAATTCGCGATGACTACAGCCAGATCATTGAAGACTATTTGCACGATCACGAAGGGTTCGCACCGGTTCACGACAAGTCGCCACCAGAACAAATCTCCGAGCTATTTGGGATGAGCAAAGGGCAGTTCAAGAAGGCGATTGGTGGGCTGTACAAACAGCAACTCATCACGATCGCGAAGGACGGGATCCGATTGGTTTGATCGCCAGGACGTAAGAAGCGGAGCCGTTCGGATCGACAGAGCTGGAAACGCCAAGCATTCGGAGATGAGCGATGCATCGAACCATTCCGCAGAAATCGTTCGCTGTTCGGTCGATTCAGTCGCTTGATCGAGACACGCGGATGATCCCAATCGTTCGGGAATGCGTTTCTGTCGTTGCTTTCGTCATCGTCCTAATGGTCGCAGTGAGGACTGGTTGGTCGGAAGACGACGCAAAGCTTTCTGCAGAAGCAAAACCAACTGCCGATCAACTCGATTTCTTCGAGTCCAAGATTCGCCCGTTGCTGATCGATCATTGCTACGAGTGCCATGGAGAGGAATCGCAAGAATCCGAACTTCGAGTTGATACGCTGGCGGGGATGTTGACGGGCGGATTGGCCGGAGCGTCGGTGGTGCCAGGAAAACCCGCGAGCAGTTTGCTGATTACGGCGGTTCGATACCAAGACAATGATCTGAAGATGCCGCCGGACGCGAAGTTGTCCGAGATACAAATCGCCAATTTGGTGCGATGGGTTGAGATGGGGACGCCGCATCCCGATGCAGATTCCGTTGGCCCGATCGCTCAGCGAGGTGCGGTCGATATTCAGGAAGGCCGCAAGCACTGGGCGTTTCAACCGCCCATCAAAGTTTCCCCGCCATTGATTGAGAGTTTGCCATCGCCCAACGAGGCAGTCCCCTATCAAAGTGCTGCCAATCCGATCGACGCGTTTGTGCAGGCCGAACTGACCAGCATGGGACTGCGTCCGAACCCACCCGCCGACAAACGCACGCTCATTCGTCGGGTCACATTTGACTTGATCGGGCTGCCCCCGACGACAGGCGAGATTGATGCATTTCTAGCGGATCAATCACCCCTCGCGTTCGCGAAAGTAGTCGACCGGTTGCTTGCTTCGCCGCACTATGGAGAGCGATGGGGGCGACATTGGCTGGACATTGCTCGCTACGCCGATTCCAACGGTCTCGATGAAAACGTGGTCCACGGAAACGCTTGGCGGTATCGCGACTACGTTGTGCGTTCACTGAACAGTGACAAACCCTACGATGAATTCGTCGTTGAACAACTGGCGGGCGACTTGCTGGAATCTGGCAATGACACACAGCTTCGCCACGACCGTTTGATTGCGACGGGATTTCTGGTCCTCGGACCAAAGGTTCTGGCTGAGCAGGACGAAGCCAAAATGGAGATGGATATCATCGATGAGCAGATCGACACCGTTGGTCGCAGTCTCATGGGCCTGACACTCGGCTGCGCACGCTGTCACACGCACAAGTTTGATCCGATCAGCCACCACGACTATTACGGTTTGGCTGGGATCTTCAAAAGCACTCGAACGATGGACAGCTACGCAACCGTCGCGAAGTGGCACGAGAACACAATTGAGTCAACTGAGCAAGTGACTCAACGGGAACTGCATGAAAAGCAAGTTGAGTCCCTTGAGCAGCAAATCGCTGGACAAATCTCAGAGGCGGCTTCCTCTCTCAATCTATCGGAAGTCGAGGCAGCACCCGACGAGATCGAAAAACACCTTCCCGATGAGACGAAGGTGAAGATAAAGTCTCTCCGCGGAGAGTTGGCGAAATTGGAAGCTTCGGCTCCGGTTTTGCCGACCGCAATGGGCGTTGTCGAAGGGGAAGTGGCGGACACGAGCGTGCATCTTCGCGGCAGTCATCTCACTCTCGGTGACGTTGTTCCTCGTCGCGTTCCGGAGGTCCTGGCGATCGGTGGCCAGCCCGCTATCGCGTCTAATCACAGCGGGCGACTTGAGTTTGCACATTGGCTGACCAGCGGCGATCATCCACTCACCGCTCGGGTGATGATCAATCGCTTGTGGCGAGGTCACTTTGGACGAGGACTGGTGAATACGGTCGACAATTTCGGCTTGAAAGGCAGTCCACCAACGCACCCCGAATTATTGGATTGGTTGGCGGTCCAGTTTATCGAGGAAGGTTGGTCGATCAAAGCGATGCACCGCCTGATCCTATTGTCACAAACCTACCAGCGAAGCAGTGACTTCAATGCGACGAACGCGGAGATGGATCCCGACAACAAATGGCATTGGCGATTCAACATCCGGCGACTGGAAGCAGAAGCCATTCGTGATGGTTTACTGGCCGTCAGCGGGCAACTGGATCGCACGACGGGCGGCAATATCATGCCCTACGGAAATCGCGAGTACGTCTTCAATCACACTTCGGAAGACAAGTCGAAGTACGATACGAAGCGGCGTTCAATCTATGTGCCGGTGATTCGAAACCATCTGTACGACATGTTTCAACTGTTCGACTACACCGACGCGAGTGTTTTAACCGGGGACCGAAACACCAGCACGATCGCGCCGCAAGCTTTGTTCTTGATGAACTCAGAGATGCTGGCGGACCGGACGTTTGCGATGGCGGATCGCTTGTTGAACACCGGCGAGAATTCAGTTCAACGAATCAGCCATTTGTACCTGGAAGCGTACGGGCGACCTCCCACGGATTCGGAGTTGTCAGATGGCGTGCGATTTCTCTCGCGGTTCGAGAGCGGAGTGCGAGAAAATTATGTTGTTTCCGGTGTTAGCAACTCTTACCCAGAACGATTGGCGTGGCAGGCGTTGTGCCAAGCTGTTGTCTCCTCCAGTGAGTTTGTCTACATCCGCTAACGCTCATTCAGAGATCTAAACATCTTAGCGGAGCGGCGCAAGCCGCCCGGTCCTGACGCGTGACCGGAGGGCTTGGGTCCTACCGCTATCATGGCTCCTTCCACTTGGTCAATCTGATGCAATTCTCACGACGACATCTCTTGCAAAACACCGCGGCGGGTTTTGGATCGCTGGCGTTGGCGTCGTTGTTGGCTGATGAAGTTCGAGCGTCCAACGGTACCGGAGCGTCGCCAGGTTCGGGGACCCCGCATTTCCCACCAAAAGCGAAACGCGTCATCTTTCTATTCATGAAAGGGGGCCCGTCGCACATGGACACGTTTGACTACAAACCGCAGTTGCAAAGGGACGACGGCAAACCGTTGCCTTTTGAAAAACCACGCGTCCAATTCGCTCCGACCAGCAACCTGCTGGCTTCGCCGTGGAAATTCACTCGACACGGAGACAGCGGCATCGCGGTCAGCGAATTGTTCCCGCATGTCGCGGAGTGCGTTGACGATCTTTGCATCATCAATTCACTGCATGGAACCAATCCGGCGCACGGAGGCGCCAGCATGAAGTTGCACACCGGCAGCGATGTGTTCGTGCGTCCCAGCATGGGATCGTGGGTCAACTATGGATTGGGAACCGAAAACCAGAACCTACCCGGATTCATCACGATCTGTCCGACTTTGGCTCACGGTGGAACGAAGAATTGGGGATCCGCGTTCCTGCCCGCTAGCGTTTCGGGGACCCCCATCGGCAACGCCAGCCAATCATCCGATCAGGCTCGTGTGAAATACGTCCAGAATTCGCGAATGTCTCGCGAAGCACAGAGGATGCAACTGGATCTGACGCAGTCGATGAACCGTGAGTTTCTGAGGACGGCTGGACCCAATTCGGAACTGGAGGCTCGTATTGAATCGTTTGAGCTTGCGTTTCGAATGCAGACTGAAATGCCGGACGCTTTGGATTTGGAAGCCGAAACGGAGGCAACGCACAAACTCTATGGGATCGACCAAGAGACCACCGCCGACTTTGGCCGCCAATGCTTGATGGCACGTCGATTTGCCGAACGCGGTGTGCGGTTTGTCCAGATCACTCACAGCAACACGGAAGTGCAGTGGGATCAACACGGCAATCTTCGCAAAGGTCACGAGCAGAATGCGGCAGAGGTTGATTTGCCGATTGCCGGGTTGTTGAAAGATCTGAAGGCACGTGGACTGTTGGATGACACGCTGGTTCTATGGGGCGGCGAATTCGGACGCACGCCAACCTGCGAAGGCTCTGGACGGGATGGACGCGACCACAACCCGGAAGGCTTCACGATGTGGATGGCGGGCGCCGGCTTAAAGACCGGAATCCAGTATGGAGCCACGGATGAATACGGCTACTACGCGGTCGAGAACAAAGTCCACATCCATGACCTGCATGCCACGATGTTGCATCTTCTCGGGCTAAACCACGAGCAACTCACCTACCGTCGCGCCGGCCGGGATTTTCGCTTGACGGATGTGGCCGGCAAAGTTGTCCACGACTTGTTCGCATAGACGCGTCAGAACAATCACTCAAGATTTTTGCGGTGTCGATACGTGGTCTGATGTGGCTTTCGTCGCAAATGGATTGGGGTGCACTTCGCCGACGATGTTGTTCTGCGAGCTGATCCAACTACGGATTTGACCTTCGGATTGATAGCCGACATGGTCGCCCAATTTTTGTCCATTGCGGAACAGCATCATTCGCGGGATGCCGGTGATGTTGTACTTGTACGCGAGGTCTTGATTGGAGCAGACGCTGAGGCAATGGATCTCCAAACCTTTTGGCGAATCGGATTTGATCGCAGCGAGTTCTTCGTCCAATCGGTTGCACGGTCCGCAGGTGGACGATCCGAACTTCACCAAGATCAACTTGTCTTGATCGATCAACTGTTCGAACGATTCCTCGCTGTACGCTCCCGTGATTTCCGACATGCTGCAACCACCACCACCGAACCCAATGATTGCAATCGAGAGGAGCAAACAAAACTGAGCCGCAATCGGATGATTCATCTGGATGTCGTTCGAGGTGAGAAACGTGCAATCACCGCATCGAAGCGGGATCAGGTGACCATGGTCCTTCGCGGGAACTCTTGGTCGCAAATGACCTCTTGTCAAATGTTTTGGGAAGAAGCCAGAGTCATGACCACGACTGAAATGCTTTTCTTCTCGCTGCCGCGGATGCATGCGGCTGCGATGTGGTCGGAACTAGAGTGCCGCAACACCGCACTTGGGGCACGTCACTCCAAAGCTGAATGGCCTCGTCCGCGGTTCTCGCCAACCGTCTCATTCGGTTGCCCAAACGCTCCGTCCGTGTCATCAGCGAAGAAGCAGGAGACTCGCTTCGCGTCAACGTCGTGAAGGTACAAGGAAAGGCAACCACGATTTCGTGGATGGCTTTGCGAAGATTCAGATTGGTGTGCTGGTGAACGCCTCGTTTAAATCACTGCTTGGTTCGTCTTTCGACGTCGCAATGCGAGTCCCACACCGCCCATAGCAATGATCGCAAGTGAGCTTGGTTCGGGGACAGCAGTCGGTACCGTTGAATGTAAAATCATCGAGTGAGTACGTAGTTCAGGGCTTTGTTCCCGTATCAAATGTACTCTAAGCGTAAAGCCTAAATTCGATTGTCGAACCGATGCCTTGATACTGTGCACCTGTCAAACTAATCGTCTCACCGTCAATATCTGCTACTCCAATATCTGATCCGAAGCCGTCCAGGCTTGAACGCAGTGCAAACTTCGTTGGTCCAATCGTTGCGAGTGGTGATCCACCGAACGTTTGGAACCCGGAATAGTCGAAGCTTTCGAAGTCAATTGCGAATCCTGCGAGAGGACTGATTTCGAATCCGAAGGAAGTACATCTCAAGGGAGGTGTCAAGATCGCTGGTGATTCTATGCATTTCGTCTGATGGGTTCCCCTTCACTACGGCAGGTGCGTCAATGAAACAACATGCCGCGGGCGGTGAGGTAGCCGACGAGGAAGCCGATGGCGGTGAAGGCGAGGATGCTGGCCAACCAGGTGATCGTTGAGATGCCGATCGCTTGAGAAGGTGCTGAGTTGGGGGCATCCGCCTGAGGTGCTTCGGGTGGTGGTGGCGGGGTGATGGATGAACTGCTGCCTGAAGCAGGGGGTTCGGCGGACGCACCATCGGAGCCGATGTTGTCCCAGCTCATTTCGTCAAGCATTGATTCGCCGAGCGAGTCTTCGGGGCGAGGGATTCCCGCCGCGGGAATTGCAACGGGCTGCATGCCTTCACCGATCTGAATCGACCCGGCATCGTTCGTGTCAGCGTCCATCGTTGCCCAGGGGCTCAATCGCATCACGACTTCGGCGGCGGTGGTGATGCGTCGAGACACATCCTTTTCCATCATGTCGGCGATGGTGTCCACAAACGCTTCGCTGAGGTCCGGCGCATGTTGAGTTGGCTTGAGCGGCATCTCGTTCAAATGCCGACGGCACTTCGACTTCGAATCGCCACCCGGGAACGGGACCGAACCGGTGCAGGCGTAGTACAGCGTGCATCCGAGCGAATAGATATCGCTGGGAGGTCCGACTTGATCCGGCGTTCGGATCTGTTCGGGTGAAAGGTAATCCGCGGTACCCACCACCATGCCGGCTCGCGGATCATCGTCGGGGCCGAACGATAAAGCCGCCAGCCCAACGTCTGAGACTTTCGCGTGACCATCCGGCGTCACCATAATGTTGGCCGGTTTGACATCGCGATGGACCAAGCCGGATTCATGCGCATAGGCCAGACCCGCGGCGGCTTGAGCGATGATCGATGCGGCTTGTTGCATCGACAGTCGGCCGTGCTCTCGAACCAGACGACGCAGATCGGTGCCCGGGACATACTCCGTAACCAGGTAATGGACCTTGCCGTCTTTGCCAGCGTCGAAGGCTCGAACCAAGTAGGGGCTGTCCAAGTTCGACTGCAGCCGAATTTCGCGAGCGAAGCTTTCCAGGCTCAGCGGATCGGACTTTTGCAGCGGAAGCACTTTGATCGCACACTGCCTGCCCATGATTTTGTGCACGCCACCGAAGACCTGACCCATGCCACCTTGGCCGAGGAACTCAGTGATGACGTAGTTGCCCAGAGTCAGCTTGGTGCGTCCGGCTCGAATTTGCTGGGACTGGTAAGGCGTCAAAATTCGATCGCGAACGAGAACCTTGGACATTTCCTCACAGACCAACTCGGGATCCAATCGGTCTTCGCTCGCCAGGTTTTGCTTGACTTCTTTGGCCGCGCGTTCCCATTGTTCTGCCTTGAGCAGATCAGAACGCAAGGCGGCTTCGCGAAAAACGGCGACGGGAGAAAGCGACTCGGACATCAGCTCACTTGTTGGTGTCAAAGACGACGCACAAGTGAGTCACACCGTGACCCGAGGACGCCCATTCGATTCGATCGTCTTCGCATTTCACCTCGCCATCAATCGATGCGGCGTCGATGGTTTGAATCGAAACGGGTTTCGGCGAAGACGAGTCATCGCCCGTGCCATCACCAAGCGGTCGCGACAAGGGGGAGATCGGATGAGCCAAGGCAACCGGTTGGCAGAATCGCACGACGCCACGAATCGATTTGCTGGTTGTTTGAATCGCTCGCAAGTGCATCACCATTCGGCCATCGTCCAGCAAGCCGGTCGCGACGACTTGAACGCGGACAGTCGATGGCGAGGAGTGCATCAACCACGATCCAGCCGGCACTCCTTTTCGAATCATTTGCCCATCGGGAACCTGCAGCACGGTCGGCGAGCGCCAAGGTTGCATGGCCGCATCGATCGGGTGCGGTACATCAAAACCAAACGCGAATTCGTGCCAAGGCGAATAGCCATCAGTGGCTTCGTCTGATGAGGTCGCTGCGTTGGCGAGAGGCAACAAGGTCTCGAGGAACCGGTCTTCGCTGCGGCGATGGAAGCTGTTGCCGTGGGTGGCGACCAAGGTTTGGCATTCGTCTTCTTCGTGAACAAAACCAAGTGGCGCGAGGAATCGCCGAGCGCTCGTCCGGTGCAGTTTCTCTCGCACGATCGCTCGCACCACGGGGCTGGCACCTGGAAAGGCCATCCGCAGGACCGGGTGATCGATCCAGTTCAGCGGGCCGTCCGCTTCGGATGATTGGTCGGATGTGCTGATCGGTGCTTCGAAACGAACTCGGTATCGAACCAAACGGCTGCCGCGTACCAGTTCAATTTCCGACTGCCAATTCAAGGGTGATTTCGCGGAGGGCAGTTCGATGGAACCTTGCAGAGCAACAATCCCTTTCGAGACGGAGTTTTCCTTGATCTGCATCGAATTACATTTCGCAACGAAGCCGTCGGGTGTCTCGCCGCTGGACTTTCGCTTCGCAGGAACAAATTCGATTCGCGTTGACATACGATTGCCGCGGACCTTTCCGCTGTAAACGCCTTGGATACCACCGTGTTCCGGATTGATGTTCAGTTCCAGGAATTCGTTGCTCATTCGATCGCCATCCACGATCGCGCCGGGCCCGCGACTCATTGATCGACCAAGTTGCTTTGCCCATCGGATCAAACGAGGATTGTCGCCGTCGGTGGGATTCGATGTTGCTGTGTTGGTCGCGTTCGTCAGCAATGCTTTGGCGGCTGAGTCGGAACTGGTCCATCGGTAACCCCAGGCAGGGACGTCCAGCACCGCGTCCGTGTTGCCTCGGTCGGCGTGAGCATGAAAGATCGAACGATCGTTCGTCGGCAGTTTGCCTTTGACGATGACGCGTTGACGAGTTGGAACGCCGCTGCCGTTGACGACCAAAATACTTTCGGTTGGTTTCACACCGCTCGCCGAATCGACAACCGCCGACACTTCGGTGCAGTCCGTCAGTCCCAGCGATTCTGCCAAGCCGAGTGATGAATCGGTTCGACGCGGGTTGGCCAACATCGACAGACCGTCGGCATCACGTTTGGATTGTTGGCAAACTTGGGAAGCGTAGTGCGTTGCGGAATCTCGAGCCGCGGTAGCACCGGCTCGCATCCGATCCGCTGGCGAATCTTTCCAAGAAGCGGACGAGCCATGGTGATAGGGGTGTTCGCCGTCGATGAAGTACTCGTCGATCTTCCAAAACCGTCCCAGTGCGAGCGTCCACGTCGCGGCACGGTTCAAATCGTCAAAGCTGTTGCAGCCTTCACCGGGCCAGTGCACCAACAACGCGGTCGCGATTTCTCCCGAGTCGATCGCTTCGCCCAATCGAGTGCCCAAGGTCAGGAAAGAAGACTCGTTCTTGGCGTCGATCGGTTTGGCAGTCAACGCTTCGATTTCGTGACCGCTTTCTCCAAGAATCACTTTGGCCTCATCGCCGAAGCCGGTTCCGTTCAGGAAATCGATCGGCAGCAAACCACGGCACTGACCTTGTGATTGGCCGTCGTGCTTGTGGCTGGCGAGCGCCGCGACGATCTCCGGTGTCGTGCTTCCGCCCAATCGAGCGTGAACGACCATCGGTTGGCCGACCGCACGTTGGACTTGTTCGATCGACTCACGCAGTGATCGTTCCATTTGGTCGATCGTTAGTTCGTCGTAGCAAACCGACGAGGCTGGTCCGCCGCCCGCCCAAGACATCGCATCGCCGGACAAGCGATTTTGAAAAGCAGTTTGTACCGATGCATCTGAGTTCAGAATCGCGTCGGCGACGGCTTGATCAACCAACGCGTTGCGAGGCGTCGACAGGATCGCTTCGGTTTCGGGATTCGTCGGTTCGGGCAATTCCAAGAACCGATCGACCGTTGATGGTGTTAGCAACGTCAGGTCGATCAACGACGGGTCGGAGGCGAAGTAGTGATCACGTTCTTCGGCCAAAGCGTCAAAGCAATCGTGCAACGCCGCGGCGGTGGCTTCCGCATCGTTCCGCGTCCAGGCCTCGGCTGCGTCGAGAACTCGCGTTTCGAAGTAAACTTGATCGAGGTTGCTGGTGTAGCGAAGCTTTCGCGTCAAAACCTGGATCTGCCACCACGTGTAGCCAAGGGCAAAGAAATCCGCCTGCGAGATTTCGCGACCATTTTCGGTCGTCAGACGAACGTCGGCAGTGAGAGAGGAAGAAAGATTCGGCCAATCAGCGTCCGGATTCTTTTTCACCGAGCTCGAGTCGCCGAACCAATCGGCTTGGATCGACGAATCAATGAGTGCCAATGCGTCTTCGCGACTTTGGCATCGAACACGGATGTCGCGATGGGAATCGAGTTCGACTGTGGCGCTGCGATTGGCGGAGTCTCTGCTCGGCAAAGATTCGCGAACGGAGGCGGTCAATTTCGACAGGCTGGCTTCCGGTACCAGGAGCAAACGTACCGGACCGGCGATCGATGGTGCGGATTCTTCGGGCGATGCCGTTTCGGAGGATTCCGCGAGGCTGCCAATCGGAGTCGGAGGCGAAGGCAAATCGTCGGCCCGATGCCAGGTGGGTAGTCGCCCCGCCTGAGTGAGCAGGCGAGGGTGCCAGGCTGCGGTCAGCGTGCCCAGCAGGCTTCGGGCGGCGTCATGATCCAACCGGGAGGGGAAATCTTCGATCGTGGAGCAAGGAATTAGGACGCAACATTCGGCAAAGGACGGCATGAGCGACTAAAATTTGACGTGAAGGAGCGAAAAGGGGATACTAGCGGTTTGGCGAGATCGCCGGCACCTCCCGGACTCGCCCCTGGTGTCAACTTTAGCTGACACCTCTCATCGATTTGAAAAATCTTGTCTCTTCGTGTTGAAAGTAAACCATGGCCGGATCCGGCGGCGTTTGGGGAATTGAAATTGGTCAGAGCGCGCTCAAAGCGTTGCACTGCGTCAAACAGGGCGATGAGATCGTTGCTGATGCCTTTGATCTGATCGAGTATCCCAAAATTTTGGGACAAGCCGATGCGGATCCAGACCAACTGATCGCCGATGCGCTCGATCAGTTGATGCAGCGAAACGACGCGATCCGTGACCGAGTCTGCATCAGCGTTCCTGGTCAGAGCGGTCTGGCGAAGTTCTTCAAACCACCACCGGTGGAACTGAAGAAAATTCACGACATCGTCAAGTACGAAGCCAAGACGCAGATCCCGTTTGAGCTTTCCGACGTTGTTTGGGACTACCAAACGATGCCGGGTGCCACCATCCAAGAAGGCTACGCGCTGGAAAGCGAAGTCGGTTTGTTCGCGATGAAACGTGAACAGGCCTACCGCCAACTCGCACCGTTCAAAGAAGCCGACATCGAAGTCGACATGGTGCAGTTGACTCCGATTTCGCTCTACAACATGGTGGCGTACGACCGGTTCCATGAGCGGATTGAAAACGAGTCGTTTGATCCAGACGAGCCACCGACATCCAGCGTTCTGTTGTCGATCGGTACCGACAGCAGCGATCTGATCGTGACAAACGGTTTCCGGATCTGGCAACGCAGCATGCCGATCGGTGGTAACCACTTCACGCGTCAGCTAACGAAAGACCTCAAGCTGACTTTCGCGAAAGCGGAACACCTCAAACGCAACGCTCGCGAAGCCGTCGATCCAAAGCTGGTCTTCCAAACCATGCGACCGGTCTTCAATGACTTGGTCACTGAGGTCCAGCGTTCGATTGGTTTTTTCCGCAGCATCGACAAGAAGGCTGAGATCACCGAATTGTTGGTGACCGGCAACACGGTCAAAATGCCCGGCCTGGCCGCGTACCTCGGCAAGAACCTCGGCTACGAAGTCCACACGCTCGACCGATTCAATCGTTTGTCTGGCGACGACGTTCTCAGCATCCCAACCTTCCGTGACAACGCGCCGACTTTCGCGGTTTGTTACGGGTTGTGTTTGCAGGGACTCGGACTGAGTCAGATTCACACGTCGTTGATCCCGGCCGAGATCAAGACCGAACGCATGATCCGTGCAAAAAAGCCTTGGGCTTTGGCGGGCATGGCAGCTTTGTTGTTGGGAGCGACCACTCAGTACGCGTTGACTCAGCGGTCTTGGCAAACGACGCACGAAGACCTTTGGTCCAGTGCGTCGCAAGCCGTCAAGAACATGTCGTCCCACAGTGCTGATCAAAAGTCAGAGGACACGTTGTTGGTCAGTCGTCTGACCTTTTTGAACCGTCTTGGTGAAGAAATTTCGGGCAACGCCGAGCGTCGTTTGGTGTGGTTGGAAGTCATCAACGCGGTCAACGCCGCGATTCCGCGAGCGGAATATCCGGATGACAAAATTCCGAGCATCAAAGAGTTGCCGTTGGAGGATCGCATCGATTTCCACATCACGGAGATCGATACCAAATTCTACGAAGACCTTGCTGAAGACTGGTATTCGGAGCGACTTGACACTCGCTACAAAGAAGAGATGGTCAACTACTATGACTTGATGTACGACACGGCGCCTCCGGAAGAACTCGCCGACGATACCGGTCCCGAAGAAGAAGGCTGGGTCATTCAGCTGAAGGGATACCACTACTTCAATGCCCCGAAACACAAGGGCGAAGAGGGCAGCCAACACGTTCGGAAATACCTGACACACAATTTCCGACAAAAGCCAATCACATTGATCGATCCGGAAGGCAACCCGATCACGTTCACGCCGGAGGAATTCGGATTCAGCTACCCAATGCTGCTGAACGACAACCAGCCGAAGTTGACGCAGGTTCCCAACCCGGACTACGACCCGGTCGCCGCGATGACTGCGATGCAGTTGAAAGCCGAAGGTGACGAAGATGTGGAGGTCGAAACGCAGTACCTCGAAGTTCTGCGACTCGATTTCGTGTTCCAAGTCGTTTGGAAAGAAAGCGTTCTGAGCGAACGAATCGAAGCAAAACGATTGGCCGAAGAAGAAGCGGCTGCGGAAGCAGAAATGGAAGGCTCGGGTGACGATTCGGGATCCGAGGATGACTCGGATGCCGATCCCGATTCGGTCGCGATGGCCAACTGATTGAAACCCTGGCGATAGCCTCGCCACCCACACACAACCTTTTCTCTCTCGACTCGGTCTGATCGATGGATCAACTCAAACAATCATTCGCTGCCGCAGCCAAGTATGGCTTTTGGATTGGCACCGGCGTCATCACCATCGGTGCATTGGCAATCTGGTTCATCGTCACCGGTACCCTTGTGGAGGAGAACGAGAGTCGGGCGCAGAAGATCAAAGGCGAGGTCAGTTCGGTTTCGGCACTTCGGTCCGAATTGAGCGAACATCCCAATGAGATTTCCAAGGCGGCGATGGATTTGCTGGTCGAGGGCCGGCAAGAGGAAGTCTTGCAGGTCTGGCAAGAAGTCTACGACGCGCAGCGCGACATCCTGGTTTGGCCGGAAGAAGAGCTTGGCGAGGAATTTGTCGACGAATTTCGCGACTTGGTTCCAATCGAAACTCACATTGCATTCCCGCCTGAACCAGACGAAGAGAAACCGACTTCGTTTCTGAATCTCTATGCCTTCTACATCAAGAACGTGTTGCCGAGCATCGCGGAAATTGCCAAGGCTGAATGGGAAGCCGAATTTCGTTCCGCTGGCGCTGGCGGGATGGACGCCATGATGGGTGGCGGCATGGATATGGGAATGGGGATGGACATGGGGTACGGCGGAATGGGCCGTGGTCCAATCAACATCGCCGGAGTCGAAGACGTGCCGTTGGTCGATTGGCCTGTCAGTTCCCAATCGGCAATCATCACGGAATTGTTTCCATGGCAAGGGCGTCAGCCTACGACCTTGGAAGTCTACTACAGCCAAGAGAATCTTTGGATCTTGCGTCAATTGCTAGCGATCGTCGCCGATGTCAACGGCGACGCTCAGCAACCCTTCGAAGCCAAAATTCACGTCATCAACCACCTCTCTCTCGGTAAAAAGGTCAAGTTCACCTCCGGTGCCATCCAAAAACCTGGCGTTGCCATGACCGGCGGCATGGGAGGAATGGGAATGGGCATGGAGATGGGGATGGGCGGAGATGACATGTACGGTGATATGGGAATGGGCGGAGGCGACATGTACGGCGACATGGGTGGCATGGGAGGAACCATGGAACTTCCCGATCCCGGCGACAATCGCTATGTCGATACCGCCTACGAGCCCATTGATGGGGCGACGTTGCGATCAGCTTTGGAAAGCGAGTCCCCGGAGGATGCACCGTTGAAGGTGGCCAAACGCGTGCCAGTCATGATGTCTCTGCAAATTGACCAGCGTTACATTCCTGAACTGTTGGCGGCGTGCGGTAGCGCTCCATTGATGGTGGAAGTCAAGCAGACCCGGATCCTTCCAAAATCGGCTGGTTCCAGTGCCGTTGGTTCGATGGGTGGCGGCGGCATGGACTCCATGATGGGCGGTGGCATGGGGATGGGGATGGATGAAGGCATGGGAATGGGGATGGATGGCGGTATGGGCATGGGCGGCATGGGCATGGGCGGAATGATGGGAGGCGGAGCGTCCCAAGGTCCCAAAGAGAAGTTCCCGCTTGATGTCACCGTCGAGGTGTACGGTCTGATTCACATTTACAACCCGCCAGATGAAGACAAACTCGGTGTCGAACAGGTGACTGAAGACACGATGCTGGATGGCGAAACGATGGCCGAGAGCGCAGAAGATGACTTGAAAGAAGCCAGCAACGGCACCAAAGCTGCTACCGATGGGACGGCACCTGTTGGTACGCCAGACTCCGCTTTGCCACCGCCTGCCGCCGACCCCGCGACGTCAGATCCAGCGGATAATACGACGGCACCTGATGCAACCGACGGAGCACCCGGTACTGCCGAAGAAGCAGCCGTTCCTAGCGGATCTGCTGCCGCGACAAGTTAGCTAGAACTTCCAGCGTTGAAGTTGGTTGAGGCGACCATCCAACTTGAATCAGTTCAATGAACCGAGTTGTCGCCAACGTTCCCTTTTCCTTTTCGTTCGTGCGAGTCAAACCATCATGGATGCCGACAAAATCAAACAATTCTTCATCCATCATGGTGAAAAATTTGTCGTCGGAATTGTTGTTCTTGCGGCGGCCTGGATGGTCTATGCCGGCCTGCAGATGCCCAACATGCTCGATGAAGTCCAGCCGGAACGCTTGACCACCGATGCCAACACGGTTCGCAACAGCATCGACGATGATCACAACGAAAACATCCTTCCGGAACGTGAGCCCGAATTCGATATTCTGGCCGAAACCGCTCGCAAGCGAACGCCGGTGGATTCGACGGCTTACAAAATGCCTCACCTGCTGGAACGCAAAACAATCGACACGTCGATCCGTCGGACTGATCCGGTGATTCACGCTCCCTTGGAATTGCGAGTGGACAGCCACATCGCGTCCATTGCCATGCTGTCCTCTAGCGGCGATTACGCACTCAAGGACCTAGAAGGAGCTGAGGCACTGGAAGTTGTCGAAAAGGAAAAACCGCGTCCCACTCGACGGGGACGTCGCGGTGCGATGAACGGAATGGGAGACATGGAAGGCATGGGCATGGATGGAATGGGCATGGAAGGAATGGGCATGGATATGGGGATGTACGGTGCCGACATGGGCATGGGAATGGAGATGGGCATGATGGGCGGTGGCATGGGAACGATGTCAGCGACCGCTGCGGGACGTCGATTCGACCCGAAGCACAACTTCGGATTCGCTGCGATTCCGAAGGACAGTATGAAACCCGTGCCGCAGTACGCTTGGTTCATCTCCGGTACCGCGGTGATCCCGCACAAGGCGATGGCGGAATCATTCCGCGAAGCATTTCGAGAAGCAGACGGTTACCTTCCAATCCGAGATCAACCGTTGTATTTCAACTACGAAGTCCAGCGTGCTGATGTGACGAGCAAGGGCGTCGACGAATTGACGGACGAAGATTGGATCGTTCGTTACACACGTGAACAGAACGTCTTAGAAGCCGCAAAAATTTGGGCAGGTTATGCAACTGAAGTGGTTCCTGAGGAATACCGTGACATGAACGTCACTGCTTACATTCCGCCGATTCTGCTTGCTGACTACAAAAAATTCGTGACTCACCCATTGATTCCGATGGTGTCTCGCCGCGAGGAGCAAATGAAAGCTCGCGAAGAGATGATGCAAGAAGAGCAGTTCGGTGTAGACGACCTCGAGTTGGCCGGACCTGGCGCAACCGGAATGGCGGGCATGGGTGGCATGGACATGGGGATGGACATGGGCATGTCGTCCATGGATATGGACATGGGAATGGGAATGGGTGGCATGGGCGCGTATGGCGGCATGGCGATCGTCGAAGAAGATCCCGTCGAGTACAAGCTCATGCGATTTTACGACTTCGCGAGCAATCGGGACAAAAACACTCCGCTCCCCGGTCGCAAATACGTTTATCGGATTCGCTTGGCCGTTGTTGACCCGAACTTCCCAGCGAATGCGTTGCAACAACCAAAGGTTGCATCGTTGTCAGGGGAAGTTTATCAGCGTGTATCCAAGTTGATGGAAGCCGCTGAGACAGACAAAAGTCGCAAAGGGCACTTTCAACGTTGGTCGGACTGGAGCGATCCAAGCCCCACAATTTCGTTGCCGACTTTCAATAACTACTACGCGGGTCCAGTCGAACGATCGCGAACGAAGACCTTGCAAGTTAAAGGCAAGACTGTGGAGTATTCGTCCGACCCACCGACCGCGAAAGCTGTCAATCTTGGCTACAACATCACGTACAAAACGACGATGCCAGTGTGGATGGAAAGCCTGAAACCCGGGTCGGTTCTGTCCTATGAAGGACCGGCTGAGTTGATTGATCCGATTGATCTCGTCGTCAAAAAGGTGGAAGATGCGAAGATAGCTTCGCAAACCACGGTCATCGACATCGACGGTGGCCGAGTGCTTCCCATGACGGGCGAATCCGAATTGGAGGAACCTGGGATGATGTTGCTTTACGACGAGAATGGCTCGTTGAAGGTGACTGGCGAAGTGGAAGATCAAGAGATGTATCGCATCTACTCCTTTGCCGAAGAACGCGGTCTGTAATAGCGAATGCCACGATTCAACGCCTTTGAATACCTTTCCTCGCCCGAATCCACTCAGGCGGGAAATTGCATCGGCGTTGTCTACGGTGTCGACAGCACGCTGCGGAAATGGGCGATCGATGCGATCGTCGGCGAGAGCGAGTGGACGCAAGTCGACGGCGAAGTCTGCAAATGGTCCGATCTTCGCGACGATCTAGCGACCGCATCGCTGTTCGATTTCGATGGCGGTGACAAACGGACGCTGGTTGTTCGTTCGGCCGACAAATTTCTGTCGAATCATCGAACAGAAATTGAAAAGTACGTTTCCGCCCCCGGTGACGCGACACGGTTGATTCTGGAATTGGAATCGCTGGCCAGCAACACTCGTGTGTACAAGGCGGTCGACAAATCGCACTTGCTGGTTGCTTGCACCAGTGCCACTGATGCCAAGCTCGGAATCACCGCAGCATCGCGGCGGAAATTCTTGACCACGTTTGTTGCTGGGCGTCACAAGACACAACTTGCCGCGGCTGCCGCGGATGCGTTGGTCGAAATGTTGGGCGAAGAGATCGGAATGCTCGACACCGAGATCGCGAAATTGGCGTTGTATGTTGATGTTGGCGGAAAGATCGAAGAACCGCTTGTCCGTGATGTCGTGGCGGGATGGCAAGGAAAGACGGTCTGGCAGATCACGGATGCAATCGCGGCGGGCGACGCGGCCGAAGCTTTGCGGCAACTGGACAAGCTATTCAGCGGCGGACAACGAGCGATCGCATTGCTGCCACAGATCGCATGGTCATTGAGACGCCTTGGAATGACCACTGCAGCGATTGAATTCCGAGAACGCAGTGGACGGCCTTGGCAGTTCGAGGATGCTTTGGCAGCCGGCGGAATCCGTCGTGGGTTTGAGATCCAATCCGCGAAAAAGCAACTGCAGTCGATTGGTCGTGAACGAGCCAAGCAATTGCTGCCTTGGTTGCTGGATGCGGATTTGCGGCTCAAAGGTACGCACAGCGCCGAAGGTCGCGACCGATTTTTGCTCGAGCAACTGATCCTGAAGTTGGCTCGACAGGCGTAACAGCGGAAAGTCCGCTCAGCCTGCGTAAGCCGGTTGGGTCATGATCGCAGCCGCCGCATTTTCGCGTGGCCATGTGAAGTGGAACGCGGCTCCTTCGCCAGGTTTCGATTCCGCCCATGCGTCACACCCTTGGACCTGAACCAAACGTTTGACCAGGTGCAGTCCCATGCCGGTACCCCGCCGGTCTTTTCCGCTCTCGAGCGTTTGGAACATTCCGAAGATGCGTTCCTGAGATCCCTCCGGGATTCCCGGCCCGAAGTCACGGACGGTGAATTGGTACTCGTCGCTAGAGATTTTCGCGGTGACGGAGATTTGCCGACTGTTCGCGGCGTGTTTGATGGAATTGCCAAACAGGTTTCGAAAGATCTGTTCCAGCGGTCCGCGAGCGGTCGACAAGCCTGGAAGTTTCTCGGGAACCACCAATTTCATCGTTGCCGGAGGAGACATGAAGGCGAAGATTTCTGGCAGTGCGATGTTCAGGTCGACCCACTCCACGGTCTCCGTCTGACGGGTCACTCGAGCGTAGGCCAACAGGTCATTCAACAACATGTCCATTCGGCCGACTTGCGTTTGAAGCATCTTCAAATGCTCACGCACGTCTTGGCCGACTTGGCGAGGCATGTCTTCATCGATCCACTCGGTCAAGTGCATGATGCCTCTTAACGGAGCTTTCAGATCGTGCGATGCGATGTAGGCAAACCGGTCCAAATCTTCGTTGCTGCGTTCTAGTTCTTCTTGTTTGCTCTGCAGTTCCATTGAAACGCGATGGCGTTCGGTGATGTCAGTGAACGTTGCTAGGGTCATGGGTTGATTTTCAATTTCGATCGCCGCCGTGACCAAGTTGATTCGCATGGCGGTTCCGTCCGCACGCACAGTCTCAAACTCGAATTGCGTGTTCGCCGCCGCTTCACGAGAGAAGCGATCTCGCGGAGGAGTCAGCCGATCGTGGAATTCCGGTGGAACCAAATCGGTCAATCGCGTCGGACGATCTTGAGTCGGCTTCAATTGATACATCGCCTCAATTCGCGAATTGATCAGTTGAAGCTGGTGTGCAGAATCAATCAGCACGCTGCCCATGGGGCTTCGTTCGAAGAGGTTCCGAAACTGAGCCTCTTGTCGAGCGAGAGCGTATTGAGTTTGTTCGATTTCCGTGATGTCGGTGCCGACGACCAAGATGCGTTTGTCTTCCGCGTGAAGCGATGGCATCGAGTACTTGTCGATCAGCATCTTAAAGTTTTCGCCGTTCTTGTTCTCCAGCGTCTCTGGGATGCGACGGACAGGCTGGGTGCCCTGCATCAATTGTCGATCGGACGCTTGAAAACGTTCGCCTTGCTTGGGGTAGACTTCGCTAGTGAGTTTGCCCTCGATTTGATCGGCGGACATTCCGGACGCATCGGCGGCGGCGCGATTCACACGAAGGATTCGGTGTGACTCGTCTTTGATCCAAACGAGCGTTGGAATGGTGTCGAGAATCGTTTGAATCTCCTGGTGGCTTGCTTCGAGTTCTTGCTTGGAACGCAGACGATCGTCAACGTCATGCAGCACGCCTAACCAAAACGCGTCCTGCTGATCACCCGGTGTGATCCGTCGACCTCTTTCCTCGGTGTAGCGGTAAGTGCCGTCGTTTCGTCGCAGTCGGTATTGCAGCGGTTCAGCGTCCGCATCCGATTTGCGCTCATTCGCCCAAACGCGTCGATCCAATTTTTCACGATCGTCCGGATGAACGAGATCCAGCCAACCCGAAACGGCGCTCTCCGCGTCGGGAGCTTCGAACCCCAGAGAGGAGAAGCACAACTGACTGAACAACGGAGGTTGGGGAGGGCCGGTTTCACCCGAACTCGTTCCGTTCGATTTCAATGGCCGCAGGTAGAACCCGCATGTGGCAAGCTCCAGCACATCGAAGAACAGTTCCCCGTGGGACTGGAGGTAGTCGCGGAGAGCTTTCATGGGGAACAAGATGGGAGAAGAGGTACTGGTCATCGAATGCAGCGGTTCGTTTATCATCGGCAGGTCCAAGACTCACCCACCGGTTCATTTTGAAATCCCCTGAGAGGCTTTTCACTGGTCGAATCTTGAGGGGGAGTATTCAAGGCGTTTTGGCTGGGGCATCGCCAAAGTGAGCTTCAGATGTAGGGTGAAGTGAGTGGATCCGACCAAGCGTGTCGGGCATATCAGTTCGTTTTGCGATCCGCCGCCAGGCTGACTTGTTCGGCATGACGAAGAGTCCTTCCGCGGATGCAGAGCACGGGCGGCGGAAGCAATGTGTTCTTTCAACATTTCGCATGTGCATCAGATGTCGATCTCGCTATCTCGTCCGCAGTCCAATCTCGGATAGTGCGGACGTTCGCAGGTTGGAAGCGGAGTGTCTTAAACAGGTGCGGAACTCCGAAGAAGGCGTCGTTCTGTGCTGATCCATTGTCTGTGCTGATCCATTGGTGTACGGCGAAGAAAAACCATTGATCAGTTCGCAAGTGCTAAGCTGACGTCACCGCCTTGGCACCAGTTCGAATTGGCGATCCAAAGCAACCTGCTCCGCCACTGAGTTCCCATTGTTCAGCCTGACCAAACCGTCCCACGACAAGATCCTTCGGAAGATTGCGCAGCGATCGCGAATGCCGTTCAATTACCCGGATGTAGGAGCGAGCACGGGCGAATTTCCTGAAGGCTATGAGCACCACCGTCATCGAATTCGCTTGGGGCGGGGGCATGACACCTTCAACCGTGCGAAAGACGCCCTGGAACATTGGCGACAGTTCGACGTCGGTTGGGCGAAGGCAATCCCGAGCGACACGTCGATCACGATCGGGAGCACCGTTGCAATCCGTGTTCGGATCTTCGGTATTTGGGCACTGGCTTTTGATCGAATCGTTGACGTTCACAGTGAGAGCGATAGGGATCAACAACGCTTCGGATTTTCTGTTGGGACTCTGATGGATCATCCCGAGCAAGGTGAGGAACAATTTTCAATCGAGATCGACGGCGATGGCCAAGTGGATTACGAAGTCGCCGCTTTCTTTCGTCCAAACACTTTCGCTGCGAAGATCGCTTGGCCCTACCTGCACCGAAGGTTCAACCAGTTTCGAGATCAGTCCGCGGAAGCGATGAGGCGACAAGTCGATTCGGTCGAACTATCCCAGTGAGACGTCGAGAACCATCATCACTGCGAATCCCAGCATTAGGAACAGCGTCGCCAGATCCTCGTTGCCCTTCTGGTGCGTTTCGGGAATGAGCTCTTCCACAACGACGTAAACCATCGCTCCCGCTGCGAAGCTCAAGGCAAAAGGCAAGACAGGAGCGGCGTAGACAACAATCGCGGCTCCGATCACCGCAGCGATCGGTTCGACAATCGCGGACGCTTGACCAATCATCCATGCTTTCGTGCGACTCATTCCTTCGCCGCGGAGTGGTACCGCGACAGCGATGCCTTCGGGGATGTTCTGAAGTCCAATACCGATCGCCAACGCGGTCGCTCCGCTCAACGGTGCTGATTCGATGCCGGCGGCGGCACTGCCAAATGCAACTCCCACAGCGAGTCCTTCAGGAATGTTGTGCAGCGTGATCGCGGCGATCAACAGCACACTTCGCTGCCAAGCTGTCTTGGGGCCTTCGGCGGATTGGGTTGGCAGGCCACGGTGAAGGTGCGGCAGACTGCGATCCATTCCGTACAAGAACGCACCACCAAATAGAAAGCCAACGGCCGCGGGGAGCCAGCTTGGCCACCCTTGTTCGCTAGCGGCTTCGATGGACGGAGCCAGCAAACTCCAATAGCTGGCGGCCAACATCACTCCGCCTGCGAACCCGAGCATCGCGTCGAACAACTTGCGATTCACGCTCGTGAGCCCGAACACGACACCCGCGCCCATCGCCGTCAGTGCCCAAGTAAAACCGCCGGCGAGCAAGGCTTGGAAAACTGGACCCTGCTGTTGAAACCAATCCGTCATGAAATTGTTTGCTGCGTGGTTGTTGGCTGATTGAACGGTTCAATCAAAAGTTGATTTAGCGGTGGACGACGCGTTGCCCAAACAAGCGTACTGCCACAAACACAGCCACGCACGCGGCGCGCCACTTGCTCGACGCAGAAGCATGCCTATGTTGAATGAACTTTCGTTGCCGATCAACATCGTAGTCTTCGCGATCGGTGCAACCCTGGTCTGGTTCGCCGGCACGAAGCTCAGTCAGTACGTCGATTTATTCGCCGATCGAACTGGACTGGGAAAAGCGTTCGCCGGAGCGTTGTTGTTGGGCGGTGCGACCAGCCTTCCAGAGCTGGCAACCACGATCACGGCGTCTTGGTCCGGTGCGGCGCAACTTGCGGGGGCAAACCTGTTAGGCGGGGTGGTGATGCAAATCGCCGTTCTGGCGATGATTGACGTTGCCGTGTTGCGAGGTCGTCCGCTGACTCTGTTCTCGCCACAATCTTCGTTGCTGATGGCTGGTGTCTTGCTGATCTCACTGGTCGCTTTGGCTTCAGCGGCAGTGACGGCGGGAGAGTTGGTCTCGATTGCCGGAATCGGTTTCTGGCCGGTTGGCTTGTTTTCAGCTTACATCCTTTCGATTTGGGTGATCTATCGCTACGAAGGTGACCCGAGATGGCAGCCGCGAGGTGAGATCGCCCAGCCGCCTGAGTCGGCCCGTGACTTGAAGGACGCTCATCAATCGGCCTTTGAGTCCGTCTCCACCAAGAAACTGGTCGGATATTTTTTAGCCGCGTCCTCCGTGGTTCTGGTGGGCGGTTTTTTCGTCGCCAAAACCGGAGAATCGATCGCGAATCAAACCGGGGTCGGGCAAAGTTTTGTCGGCGCGACGCTGGTTGCATTGGCGACCAGTCTGCCTGAGGTCAGCACGACGTATTCGGCCGTCCGGTTTGGAGCCTACAGCATGGCGGCGGCAAACATCCTGGGCACCAACAGTTTAGAGATCGCTCTGTTTTTGCCGGCCGATCTGGCCTATCGCGAAGGAGCCATCTTCGATGCGATGAACCCCTCCGATGCGTTTCTGGCCTCGATCGGAATTGTGGTGACCGGCATCTACCTGTGGGGAATCTTGGAACGTCGCGACAAGACCATCTTCGGAATGGGAGTCGACTCGTTCGCGGTGCTGGTGGTGTACCTCGGCGGCCTGGCGATCTATTGGACCCTGTGAACTCTACGGCGCGCTGTGAGCCGACACCCACTGACCTTTGGCATGATGCTTGCTCGACCGTTGCTGTAAGCAGGAATGATTGGGCTAAGTCCCGTGAGCCGTTTGGGCGTTAACCCCGGTTGTTCGCGGAACCGTGGCCAACGCCAAACGGCTCACATGCCCCAAAACACCTGCGTACTCGCTTGGTCAATAATGTCTATTCTCTCGGCAGGAGCATCATGTCTGAACAACCAACCTCGGGTCAGCGTCCAGCGGTGATCGTGACCGGCAGCACGGGAATGCTGGGTTACCCGGTCTGCCTGAGACTTGCTGATGCTGGATACCAAGTCTTTGGGTTCGACCGTGTCGGCATGCCTGAACCGCCCAAACAGCATGAGTTTGTTCGCGACATTCAGTGCGACTTGACCGATTCTGCTTCTGTTCGAGCTGCCATGGCGAAAGTGCATGAGCTAGCGGGTGGCCGGCTCGCCAGCGTCATTCATATGGCGGCCTACTATGATTTCTCAGGCAAAGACAGCGACCTGTATGAGAAAGTCACGATCAACGGAACTGATCGGATTTTGAATCAACTCGAGGACTTTGATTGCGAACAGTTTGTCTTCACCAGCACCACACTTCTCCATGCTCCATGTGCGGTCGGCGATCACATCAGCGAAGACGATCCTCTTGAAGCCAAGTGGCCATACCCGCAAAGCAAAATGGAAACCGAACGTTTGATTCGCGATGGGCATCCAAACGTTCGGTCGGTGTTCTTGCGAATCGCTGGTGTCTATACCGACTATGGGCAACAGCCGACAATCGTGCAGCAAATTAAACGTATCTATGAAAAGGACTTTCAGGGGCACTTCTTTCCTGGCGATAGCGAAGCCGGTCAATCGGTTGTGCACCTGGATGACACCGTCGATGCCATTGTCCGCACCGTTGAGCGACGCGAGGCGATTGAGCCGAAGACCGCGATCCTGATCGGCGAGGCTGATCCGGTCTCGTATGAGTCGCTCCAGAATCAGATCGGGAATGAACTGCATGGTGATGAATGGGCGACGCTTTATGTGCCGCCCGCGATAGCGAAGGTTGGTGCTGCGGTGACGGACGCCGTTCAAGGTGGGGACGCATTCATCAAACCCTTCATGATAGAGATGGCCGACGATCACTACGCTCTGGATATTTCGCGTGCGAAGGAATTGCTCGGTTGGGAACCGGAACACCGTCTGTCGACTTCGTTACCCGGTATGACGAACCTCCTGAAGTCGGATCCCGATTCGTGGTATCGCAAAAACGGGTTGAAATGATGTCGAACGTGACCATTCCGGTGGACGACCTGAACCGAAACGTTCCGCCCTACAAACACAACCCTTCCGCTTGGAGTCAGCGGATTCCGATCTGTCTGCTGGCATTTGTTGCCGCTGGGATCTCGGCCCATCTTTCGATGTATCAATGGGGCCTGATCGAAAATGCATACGATCCGGTCTTCGGAAACAGCAGCAATGACGTGTTGAAGTCGGACACTGCCAAGACAATGTACGGCATCCTCGGAATCCACGACGCTGCTCTTGGTGTCCTAGCTTATCTCGGTGATGCGATCCTCGGATTTGCTGGGTCGACACGGCGTTGGCAGTATCGACCTTGGCTGGTCATCTTGTTCGGGATCGATGTGATTCCACTCGGGATTGTGAGTGTGGTGTTGGTTGTTTGCCAAGCGTTCCTGGTGGGTGAGTGGTGCTTCTTGTGCTTGGTGACCGCGGCCATCTCATTGGTCCTTGTCTATTGGGCCTGGGACGAAGTGCGAGTGTCACTGGCGTATCTTCGTATTGTCTGGAAAGAGCACCACGACAAGCGTTTGTTATGGGATGCGGTGTGGGGCAATCGAAACGAGCGATTGGACGCGGCAGGTGAACAGCTTCTTGCACGGGAGGTCCGCTGATGTGGGGACGAGTGATTGAAATCATGACGGCGGTTTGGTTGGCGGCGAGCCCGTTTGTGTTTGGCGTTCAGGCGGACCCAGGTTTGTTGTGGGCCGACCTCGGCGTTGCCCTGCTGATCTGCGTGCTCTCGGCATTGTCCTATTGGCATCCGACTCGCCATGCACACTTGCTGATTTTGTTGGTCTCGCTCGGCTTGATCGTTTGGGGGCGGTTTGCGGTCGTGCCGCCGACTCCACCTCATCAGAATCACATCGTCGTCGGCGTGTTTCTTTTGATGATGGCATTGATCCCGAACGAAGCTTCGTTGCCACCCCGAGTGTGGCGCGAACGCCCGGCGGGCGAACAGGTTCCGTGAGCGATCGCCTGGTTGAAATTGGTGTGATTGTGGCGGGATCACTGGATGAAGTCGACGAAGCAGCGGTCCGACGTGCGCTGGGGCAGTTTCGCGAATTTGTGACGTCACGATTTCCAGATTTCCGATGGGAGATCACTTCGTCCCGAAGACCCGAAGCGGTTGCGTCGAACCGGACGGCGCCCAGTGCACTGTTGCAACAGGCGCTAGAGGAACGGGACGAGCAGCATTGGGATTTCGCTTTCGCGATCACGGCAGCCGAACTCGAGAGCCACTATTCGCATCACTGTTTCGCGGCTTTGAGTCGACCGTTGGATTCTGCCGTCTTTTCGCTGTCCTTGATCGACCCGCGAGCGATCGGTCGTGCCGCGGAATCAGAAGAACGAATTGCTACCATCGCGAAACGGTTGAGTCGCCTGATGCTGCATGCTGTTGCCCATTTGTTGGGCCTTGCTCGGGATTCGAGTCCGAACAACCTGCTGTTTCATCCAACGTCGGCGGAACAACTGGATGCGATGGAGGAACTGACGGAATCGCAGGTCGAAAGACACAATGCGGCACTGAAGGAAATTGCCGACCAGCGTCTGGAGGAGCAAACTGGCAACCCGACCACATCGCTTGGCTTCATGCTTCGATCGGCAGTGATCAACGCTCGCGAAATATGGCAGGCCATCGGGGCGGCCCGGCCGTGGGAGTTTCCACGACGGTTGAGCGGTTTGACTTTGGCGGCTGTTTCCACCTTGGTCGTCCTGCTTTTGACGGCGGAGTCGTGGGACTTGGCGTTGTCACAAAATAATTTCAGCACATCCGTTCTGGTCCTGTTGTCTTGGGTCGGCACGACAACTTACGTCGTGTTTCGTCAACAGTTGATCATCCCAAACCGCACCCGCCAGAGCGAGCAAATGGTTGTCACCAACCTTTCCGCGATCGGAATTGTCTTCGCCGGCATGTTGGTGACATGGCTGGCACTTACGGCGGCGGCCTTGGCGATCGCAAGTTTGCTGTTCGGTCCCAACTTGATCGCTGAGTGGGCAAGTTCACTCTCTCAACCAGCGTCAGAAATCGGCTGGATGGAACGATTTCAGATGTCCACGTTCAGCGCGTCGTTGGGGCTGATGATCGGTGCGTTGGGAACCAGTTTCGAATCGCAGCACTACTTTCGCCACATCATTTTTGTGGACGAAGAGATCTGACGGACTGGTCGGGACGTCAAAGCCCTATTGCGAAATGCTTTCGTAAGCTTGCCGCACTTCGAGATCCGTTGGTGGCATCGTCAGCAGGATCATTTTCGCGGAAGCCTTTGCTTTTTCAGTTTCACCCGACGCGGCAACTGCTCGGATCCAGCCAACCATCGCAGTGTGCCAGGCGGGAGTGCCTTGCTGCAGACCGTCAGCCAAACGTTTCCACCATGTTGCGGCGTGTTTCTGATCGGATTTTGACTGAGACACCGCGTACGACGTCGCTGCCCTTCGGCACCACTCATCTGCTTCGGATGGTGATCGCTGCATTTTGGTCGAAATCAACTCCTCTGCGTCGTCTCGTTGGCCTGACCAAATGAGCCATCCCGCCCGTTGGATGTCCGTTGGGAAGTCGGAGTCCGGTGGCAGCGATAGCAGGTAGCGTCCGACGGCAACCCGGCGAGCCGGATTCAGCACGACGTCCAGCTCCAATCGTTCCGCCAACACGCGACTCAGTCCGGTCGGCGGTGGTGCTTGGATCGATTCCGTCTGGGTTTGGCGGAATGCCCTCAACTCGTGGTAGAAACCTTCGCTCGTTTCGTTTTGCAGTTCGCTCCAGCGACTGTCAGAAATTTCGGCGAGCAAACACGTCAGGTCGGCATGAGTTCGCCGGACAATTTCAATGTGGTCGCGTTCGTGAAACGATTGGTGCATCGCTGAGATGACTTCCGCGGCAGGCTCACGCATCCAAGCGATTGTCCAAGCTCGTATGGCTTGCTCGCGAACTGATTCTGGTGTCGAAACATCGCTCGTCCAGTGAACCTCTGCAAACTCGACTGAGATCTTCGCCGCCTCCAGCCAATCGGAGTTCTGTTCGGCCCAGTTCATTCGCCAACGGGTGGCTGCAAAAGCCGACTGGGACTCCGGCCATTGCTTGGCGATTTGAATCAGCATGGCTTTGACGTCGGATTCAGAAGCGACAGATGGCCCTGCGGCTTGGCCAATCGTGGCGGCTTGCAACAACGCGTCGGCCGACCTCACTGAGTTTGGATGTCGCTGGCTGATCCGTCGCAGCAACTCGATGGCAGCCTTGGAATTGGATTGTCGTGAAAGGATCGCGGCGGCTTTCAAAGCCGAGTCCACACTTCGTGACGCGACGTCGTCGGAGGCGGCCGCTTTTGCGAAGTGCAGCGCTGATTGCATGTGTTGGCCGCGTCGCAGGTAGTACATGGCATCGGCAATCCACAAACGTGGGTCGGAACCATCGGCTGGTGGGCTGGAGGAATCTATTCCCAATTGCACGCGAGTTTGAGCAACAATTGTGTCCGCCCGATCTTTTGCGTTGGCACCGTGTCGTTCGCGGATGCTTTCCAACCAATCGGCGACGGAGCGTTCATCTTGTTTTGCTAATAAGAAACGAAGCCGAACCAAATCCATTCCAACGCCCGCGTTTGCTGCAATGGGATCACTGCCGTAAACGGCGTTCAGCATTCGTTCAGCAGTCTGCAAATCGCCGGCCGACAAAGCGACACGGACCTGAAGGGCTCGCACGGATTCAGAGCTCGTTACCGGATCGGTGCTGGCTTGGAGCGTTGTTGCTGTTTCTCGCAGGATGGCCGCCGCGGAACGTGCATCGCCTTGCCGCAGATGGGCCTCGGCCAGCAATCGCAGGACCTCCATCCGAGCAACTCCTTTCGCGGGCAGCGCCAGCAGCGCCGCCTCGGCGATTTTCACCGCTTCGGCTGCCGATGCCACACCGTCGCCGCTTCCCTCGGCGAACAACTCCGACTTGAGCACCGCCAGCTCAACGCGAGAAAGCCACAGCAAACTCCTCTCGCGAGCGGATTCGGGCGATTGCAACTCATTCAGCTGCGACTTCAACTTCGCATCTGCTTCGCCGACGTTTGTTAGCAGGATAGAAAGCTTGTCGTCCGGGATCGGCCTCGCAATCACTTCGATCAGATCTTGGCGAGTCGACTGAATATGACTATCCGCGGATCCGGAATCGACCAACCGCCCCGAGCGGATCGCTGCGTTCGCCGCCGGAGTTTTTGGTTTCGTTTGACCCGAACAGTTTGGGAGCTTCAGCATCGGCAACAGCACCAACGAACACCCGATCAATACGACTCGTTTTGCACAACGATTCATTCTGTGGAACGCTCCGCTGGCGATCCTGCATTTTCGCTTCCCGATCCATCCGCGGAAACGGCCATGTGAACTCGTTCAAATCCTGCCAACCGAACCAGATCAACGGTCGCGACGGTGATTGCCATGGAAACGTCGCCATCCGGATCAACGATCACTGGCGGAGAGATCCCGAGGTCTGCGATCGCTTCCAGTCGTTCACGCAACGACGCAACGGAATTGAAACGAGTGGTCCCCAAGACGTATCTCGCGGACTTCGATCCCGCTCGTTCAATTCTTAGAACCAACTCTTCCATTGGCACGTCGGTGGTTTCTTCCGGAGGCAGCGACTTCGATGAAACGGAGGAGGCTTCCGCGGTGACAGCCAATCCGCCTGGCATGTCTTGTTCGGGGGCATCGAAACTGCTGGTCCAGACAAAAAACACCAACAGCAGAAACACAACATCGATCATCGATGTCATGCCCACGCTGTGTTGTGAACCGCTGCGGATGGCTGGTCGCTTCATCGAGACGATCCCGGTTGGTTGCTTGACGGCAACGTCGCGATCGAGAGATCACGCACACCGATTCGGTTGATCCGATGAAGAACCGGTTCGACAAATTGATACGCGACCGCTTGGTCGACTCGTAAACGCACGGGTGTGTCGACGATCGATTCAGTCTGACTCAGTCGAGCGATCATTTCATCCAGTCCGACCTCTGTCGCGCCCAGCCATAGCTGATGCGATGAATCCATGGTCAGGTTGATCGGCGCGGCGTTCGGATCACTTTCGATCGACGATGACGCGGTGGGCAGATCGACGGCGTGCCGGTTTTCTTGCCGAGCCAAGTGACTCGAAACGAGAAAGAAGATGATCAGCAAGAACACGACATCGATCATCGGCGTCATGTTGATTTCGTCCACTCGGCGTCCGTTGTGAATCGAGTGGGTGGGTGAACGCATAGGAGAAAGATGAGAGCGAGATGGTCACGATGGTTCGAGACCACTATCGTAATGCATCTTGCCCGTTTGTTTGCCACGCGAAAATCTGCATGACGTCGGAATCATCCCAGACGCCCAAACATCACACCTCCAGCGATTCCTCGGCCCCTCGCGGTGGGGCGTGGACGTTTGTGAAAAATTTCGCACGAAACCCCAACCAGGTTGGTGCGGTTTGGCCCAGCAGCCCTGGTTTGGTCAACCGAATGGTTGAGTGGTTTGACTGGGAAACCGCTCGCGGGGTCGTCGAATTTGGGCCAGGAACGGGTGTCTTCACCGAAGCCATCCAAAGTCACTTGCACGACGACGCGAAATTTTTCGCGATTGAACGATCGCCCGAATTGGCCGCGATCACCCGAGCCCGTTGCCCGCAAGTCGATGTGGTGGAAGAGTCCGCTGAATCGGTTGCGCATCTTTGCCGCGAACACCAGATCGATCAGGTTCACGCGATCATTTGCGGTTTGCCTTGGGCGTCGTTCCCGGACAGCCTGCAAACGAGCATTCTGGAAGCCACCTTGGACGTGCTGGCACCCGGCGGCCAATTCGCGACGTTCGCTTACTGGCAGGGAGTCGTCTTGCCGGCTGGGCAACGATTCTCAAAGAAGCTTCGGGGCGCGTTCACCGAGGTTCATCGCAGCCCCACGGTTTGGCGGAACATGCCGCCGGCGTTCGTCTATCGCTGCGTCAAACGATAAACACGCGGTCACTGCGGAAACGGGTTTGCTTGTCGAACCGAGACGAGCATTGGCCAGAGGCCAGCATCGGCGGACAATCCGCCAGCGGTGACGTAATTTCCGTCCGTTGAATGGTAGGGAAGACGATTGATCATTCTTGTGTGAGCAGCGACAATTGAGCGTGTCATGTCGGTTCATTCTGGCATCGCTCGTCACAACTTTCGCGACGTCGCTCGCGCTTTGAAAATCTTTCGCAACCAAACCTTCGTAGGAAACCCATCATGCAATTGGATTGGATCTCTCGAACGTCCACACGTCCTTTCGCCCCGACCACTTTCGGATTGCTTGTCGCTTCCGCGATCTTTGTGGCGAGTTCCATGACGTCGACGTTGAAAGCGCAAGAGGCTGCGACCAGGGACGCTCGGACCGCAGATCAACGCATCGATCAAATGGTCAATCGCGGGATCGAATTCTTGCGAACTCGCGGACAAAGCGACGAAGGTGCCTTCAGTGGCGAAACAGGTGCCGCCGTCACGGGTTTGTGCGTGCGAGCGATCTTGGAACATCGTCCCGAAGCCGTCTCGACTGATCCGGTGATCAAGAAGGCGATCGAATTCCTGGAAGCCAAAGTGCAACCGGATGGCGGGATTTACGCGACCGGTTCAAAGCATCGCAATTACGAAACCACGACCGCAGCGATGGCTCTGAACAAAGCCAACAAGGACGGCCGATTCGACAGCCAACTGGAACGAGCCAAGAATTTTTTGAAGGACATCCAGTGGGACGAAGCGGAAGGTGCGAAGCCCGGTGACACCGCTTATGGCGGAGCCGGCTACGGCAGCCACTCGCGTCCCGATTTGTCGAACACGGCGTTCTTGATCGAGGCTCTTCACGACCTCGGCACCGATGCACAGGACGAGTCGATTCAGAAGGCGCTGATGTTTGTCAGTCGCACTCAGAACTTGACCCAGCACGGCAATGACACCGATCACGCTGACAAGATTGGCGACGGTGGTTTCTACTACACTCCCGCCGCCGGTGGTCAAAGCAAAGCGGGTGAATCGGCTGACGGCGGACTGCGAAGCTACGGTTCGATGACCTACGCTGGCTTGAAGAGCATGATCTATGCGGGGCTGACTCCCGAAGACCCTCGCGTCAACGCCGCACTCGACTTCATTCGCAAGCACTACACGCTCGATAACAATCCTGGCATGGGCGCCCAAGGTCAGTACTACTACTACCACACGTTTGCCAAAGCACTTGATGTCGCTGGATTAGAAGTCGTTGAGTCGTCGGATGCTGGCCCGCGGGATTGGCGGATGGATTTGATCAACAAGCTTGAAGCCGAGCAGCAAGAAGATGGCTCTTGGGTCAACCGCGAAGCCGAGCGTTGGATGGAAGGCGACCGCCAACTTGTCACCGCGTATTGCCTGCTGGCTTTGAAGCACGCTCGAAAGTAGTCAACCGATGTGGCGTGCGGGCATGATCGCGTACAATTGGGTGACTCAACTTGTTTCATCCAATGACGGACCGACCCATCAATCCTTCGCCCCCAGTTTCGAACGGCGCCGATTCGCGTCCTCCCACCGCACCACCGGATGGGTACGTGTGCCGGTACGGATCAATGCGATTGCTGGGGGTGATGAGCGCGGCGGAAGAATTCCGCTACGGCGATGAGGTCGTGATTCGTAGCGATCGCGGCACTGAAATCGCAACGGTGCTGTGCGAAGCAACGGACGAGGCGGTCGGGCAAGTTCCCACGAAAGGCAACGCGGAACCCGTTCACGGAAAGATCATCCGCCGGCTCGACACGACCGATCGTGGCGATTGGTCGCAAATGTCCGAGATGACTCGCAAGGACTTGCTGGCGGCCAAGAAGTGCGTCGATCAGTTGAAATTGCCCATGCAATTGATCGATGTCGAACGTTTGCTGGGTGGCGAACGCGTGATCGTGTACTTCGTCGCCGATGGCCGAGTCGATTTTCGCGAATTGGTCAAATTGGTCGGCCGCGAATTTCAGACTCGGATCGAGATGCGTCAGATCGGAATTCGGGATGAAGCGAAGTTGCTGGCCGACTACGGCGATTGCGGACAAAAAGTCTGCTGCAGCCGTTTTCTCAGCAAAATGCCGCCCGTTTCAATGAAAATGGCGAAACTGCAGCGAGCGTCGTTGGATCCTGCCAAAATCTCAGGGCGATGCGGCAGACTTAAATGCTGCCTTCGATACGAATTCGAAACCTACGAGGAAATGGCGGAGGAACTCCCCCCAATCGGCAGCGAAATTCTGACTCGCGACGGATCGGCAAAGGTTCTCGCCCAAGACATCTTGGCCGGACAATTGGTGGTCAAGACCGATGACCATCGACGCGTTATGATTCCTGCGGGTGACGTTGTCAGCGTGACAAAGCGGGGTTCCGGGGAACCTACGAAACAGCGTAAACGCTGATCCCACTCGAATCACTTCCTTTCATCTCCTCGATTCTTCGCCATGCCTTCTCCCGTCAAAGCGATGCAGGATCTCCTGCGAGACGACACTCGATATAAACTCGAGGCATATCAATTCATTCGCGAAGCGTTGCAGTACGCCCACGAGAATTTGGAACAAATCGGACCACTCGGGTTTGGCCCAACCGACGACCCCAGCAGCGACGCGCCTCGGCACCTGACCGGGCAACAACTTTGCGAAGCGTGTCGCTTGTACGCGATCGACCAATTCGGGTACTTGGCCAAAATGGTGCTCGAGAATTGGGGCCTTCACCGAACCGGCGATTTTGGCGAACTGGTTTACAACCTGATTCGCATCGAGCAGATGCGGAAAAGTGAATCGGATCGACGCGAAGATTTCGACGACGTTTACGATTTTGAAAACGCGTTCCAGCCCAAGTTTGAATTGGCTCTCACCGACGAAGACTGATTGAAACCGGGCGACGCGACGACGACTCCCTCCACCCCGCGAAAAAGCATCATGCGTTTCTCTCTTTTGCTCGCCCTTTGGATGATGGTCGGCCTGGCAGCCATCACCTCGCGAAACGTGTTCGCTGATGACTTGGTCGAGGCGGATGCAACGGAAACGGTGGCTCGTCAAAACGAAAAGCCGCGGCCAAAGGAAAAGGCTCGTCGGACGTACATGGGCCGCATCGTCGCCCAACCCATGTCGCACCGCGGTGCCGCCTGGTTGGTTCGTCCGGAACGAGACGACGAAGAGAAGGCAGGCGAATCCTTCGACCGCTTGGGGTTGGAACCCGGCATGACCGTCGTCGACCTCGGTTGCGGCAACGGCTACTGGACGATCCCGATGGCTCGCGCAGTCGCGGTCAAAGCCAACGCGGAATCCTCCGACGTGGATCCGCCGGGAGAAGAGAATGACGAGTCGCCCAACGCGGACGCGGCTTCCGAGTCGCTGGACGGCAAGGTTCTGGCGGTGGATATCCAGCGAGAGATGCTACAAATGCTGCAGCGAAATGCCGCTCGAGCAAAACTCGACAACATTCAGCCGGTTCTGGGTGCGATCGACGATCCGAAGTTGCCCGCTGGCAAGGTCGACCTGGTTCTATTGGTCGACGTCTACCACGAGTTCTCGCATCCGGAATCGATGCTTTGGGCCATCCGGCAATCTTTGAAACCAGACGGCGTGATCGCTTTGCTGGAATACCGCGCCGAAGATCCCGCGGTCCCAATCAAACCGCTGCACAAGATGTCAAAGTCGCAAATCATGCAGGAATACAAAGCGTCAGACTTGAAACTCGTTCGCGAGTACAACGCTCTGCCGTGGCAGCACCTGATGTTCTTCGCTCGCGATGACAGCCCATTGCCCGAGATCGAACCGGAACCGTTCACTCAAAAGTGAAGAACTGGCTTAGCAACGAGCGGACAACTACTGTCGTGGTGGACGAGGTGAGGGAGGAGTCTCGCTCGCGGGCTTGTAGGTTGGCCACTCTTGGCCGACGTCCACTCAATCGACAAACCTTCGCGCGTCGCGTTTCCATTTGATCTAATCGACGGACTTGGAAGTCCGTCGTACGGAAGGACAGATCGCTGTTTGCGAATCACTCCGCGAACAGCTTCGTGACTTCCTTCGATTCGCGGTCGATTTGGTAGACCTGTTTCGTTTTGGGATCGGAAACGATCACAGAATCGGCGGTGGCACTCAAGCCGACCGGGCCGAGCAGCAACTCTTCGTCGAACCACTTTTCGGTCGCGCCATCGGCGGTGAACTGCCAAATGCATTTGCCGTACACATCGGAGACGAATCCCATTCCGTTGTGCCAAGCGATTCCTCCCGGGAACCCGTACGGGCGATCCGTGACAACCGGCTCGCTGGTTTTTTCCGCCACGTTGATCTTCACGACCGCATCCGCGTCGGGCGTGACCGCGTACAGGGCACCTTCTTCGTCGAAGACTAATCCACGAGCGTTCACGCGAACGACCAATTCGGGTTCACCGCCTTCGATCGGCAGCGCGAAGGTCGCACGTCGTTCGGCGTCACCCACGTAGATCGTCTTGCCATCGGGTGAAACAGCCAACGCCATCGGGATTCCTAGGAATCCGCCGTTGAGCGGTTTGGCATCCTGGCCACCCGGTGCATCGGCATTGGGTGTCACGTGATAGATCTCACGAGTCGCCGAATCGCCCACCAAAACGCCGCCTTCGGGGTGCGGCGTTGCACTGAAGGGGCGGTTCATTGTCTTTCGGAGGTATCGCGATCCGGTGACGAATCGCATCGGCTTGATCGCTTCACTCGCGGGCCACGGCACCGTCCAGACTCCCGGTGCGTCGGAATCGACCACGAACAACGTGGTTGGGGACATCACTGCGCCACGCGGGTAGACCGGGCTCTCAACTTCCGTCCAGTAATCATCCGGAAAAGTCTCTGTCTCGGCCTCGGTCTCAGCGGGAGCCGTTTCGGTCTCCGCCGCATCTTGGGCCGACGCGGTGTGAGCATGCAGTCCGGAACTGGAGACGGCGGCGGCGATCAGCAGGCTTCGCAGGCCTGTTCGACGGCTGAAAACCGATGCCGTGAAACTCGCGGGCGTGAAACGGTGTGCGTTTGGGAAGATGAAACCGAAAATTCCGGTTGGGCAAGATTTATTCATGAGGTGGGTTATGACGTCCGATAAGAAGAAAGTTCCATGTCCCTATTCCGGCAATGACGTCCTATGATAACCATTCCCCGTCGATTGTTGTGCCTCGTCGCCTGCTTCATTTTCGCGTTCGCGTCACTGACGTTGTCCAGCGCCGACGCAGCCGACCAGCTGATTCGCAGCCGGCCCGTTTCCCAGGGAAACCCGAACTCCTTGGGAAACAACGCCACGACGCAATCATCACGCACGCAATCCGGATGGTCGCCTCAAAGTAGCAACCGGACGGCTCAGCAGAGCCATTCGGCGGCAAATCGCCAGCCGACACTGGTGGCCAGGCCAGCGAATGGCTCGGTCAAGCAAGTTGGTTACTTGGATGGCGGTTGCGATTGCGATGCTTGCTCGACATCGGGTGTGATGGGCGGCCCAGACTGCGGCATGGAAGTCAGCTGCGGACTGGAAATGGGTTGCGGTTTGGAAGAATACGGCGTCTGCAGTTGCGACGCTTGCAGTGGCAACGTGATGTCGGGTTGCGACAGCGGATTCTGCGACGGTGGATGCGATGGGATGTGTGGCGGAGCTGAGATCGATTGCTTCCCGTTGTTCTTGCCCATTCTGCGAGTCGACTGGAGCCGATTCTCGTTCTTCGCTGGATCGCAATCCTTCAAGTCACCGCTCAACTACCCCGCCTTGGATGCGGTTGGCGATCCTCGCGGCGGAAGTGGCAGCTTTGGTTACTACCAAGGTTTCAATGAAGGCCGCGACCTTCGCAATTGGTTGGGGCTCGATCTGTCCGCTCAGCTTGGCGTGCGTGCGACCCAAACCAATTTGGAAGGCGAAGAATTCACCAGCGGACGAATGCACCAAGTCTTCGTGACAGGCGGATTCTTTCGCCGCGTCGACTACGGATTGCAGTACGGATTGGTCGCCGACTATCTGAACCAAGATTGGTACTACCAAAGCGACCTGCTTCAGCTTCGCGGCGAGTTGAGCTGGAAAGTTTCCGCGTGCCACGAGTTTGGATTCCAATTCATGACCGGGATGACCGATCAAATCGTGACCACTGAAGCCGGCGGCTTCACGAGTTCAGAAACGATCGAGCCCGTCGATCAGTACCGAGCGTTCTATCGTCGCACGATGGGAACGACCGGGCAAATGACCGCGTTCCTGGGCGGTACCAGCGAAGAACACTTTATCTGGGGTAGCGAGATGGAGATCCCATTGCAAACCAATTGGTCCTTGCTGGTCGGATCGGCCTACTTCAGCCCTGGCGACGACACCGCGTTGGACGCAAACCAAGCCGAAGGTTGGAACCTGTCTCTCGGGTTTGCCTTCCGTCCCGGCGTCACCGGACCAAAGCAACGCTACCGCAACCCACTGTTCAACGTCGCAGACAACGGATCGTTCTTCGTCTTTCGACAGTGATCGGAGATGACCAGTCGCACAAGTCGATCAGGTGTTTCCGCCGGTCGTTAGCGATCTTTGTGTTGCCTATTCGGCATCGCCGCGTGACGTGAAGCCCTCATAGGGCGGTGGCGCAATGATGACGGCTACATACGGAAGTTGGTGTTTGGTCCCGACTGGCTTTCGCTCTGCACCATCACCACTAAAAATCTGCACCGTGCCAACTGCTCGGCTACCAGGTTCATCCGGCAGCGAGACTCGCGCCTCGCAACCGGCAAAAGGCAACCAGCCAGCAACGCTGACCAGCACACGTCCGTTTTCCCGTTCGGGGATGTCTCCACCAGCAGGGCAAAAGGCGTTTCTGCCAGACAGGCCGCCATCCCACACGCGATTGTCGATGGCATCGTGTTCCAGCAGTGCGTCGCAAACAGGCACCCAACCAGTGACAGCAAAATATTCGGTTTCGCCCAGTTGTTGAAGTTGCTGGGCAACCCACGACTCAACGACTGGTCCGTCCTGTTTGGGACTACGAGAGGTGACGGGCACGATGACTTTGACGAACACTTGGTTGAGTTGTCGCAACGCGGCCGGCTCCGGAGACTGAGCCGGTAAGTCGGCGGCACCGACCGCGAGCATGCTGAGGACCACGAGGCAAACAAAACGATGACGCGTCATAGGGGACCTCACCTTGTATTAGTATCAGTAGCAGGCAGAACGGCGTTGATCGAGACTCTCGCTTCGGTTCATGTCATCGTTGCGTTTCTATTCTTCTGGGAGATAGGTTTCCTCACCTTCAAGCCGTTGGATTTTGACGTACGATCCCTCCGTATCGCCAACGATGTGCGTCAATGCTTTGCCTTCGCCGGTTTGACGCGAAAGGCCAACCGATCCTCCGTGTGCGTACGCTTCGATGCTTGCCGAGTTGATCCGGTTGTCATTCGTCAACATCACCTGTCGCTCTGCGTCACGGCACGGTAATCCGTCGCATCTTGCTTCTAACGTCCGAGCAATTCGGTGCGTGGCTTGCGAGCCTCCAACTCCGCGACTCGCCGCTCAAGCGAGTCAATGCGTCCGACAAGGTTTTGGACAATCATTCGTACTTCGGCGTCGGCTATCTTCGCGACATCGAGAACCGCGGCTTCGACTGGAAGTCTAGCCGCCACCAATATTTGAGCATCAAGTGCCTTGACGCGTGGGTGTTCTTTGCCGAACTCCGCGACAGTCTTTGCGCGCTCAACTAGGAGCGAATGGGTGTTCGGGTTGAATGCTGCTGCGGGTTCATCGCCGGCCAATGTGTTGTAGACGCCAAACAAAATCATGGCGGCCAGTGCAACGCCTGCGAAAGCGAATTGGGACGGACGTTTCATTGGGATTTCCGTTGCGAAGGGGGCTGAACGCCTGATTGAAGAAGAACTTCAGCAGGGCAACGATGTGCTCATCTCCAGCCGCGTTGCCCGAGGCTAGTTTGGGGGTGCGGTGCACCGATGTCAAGTTTTTCGTGGCTGTGCGAACCGTGGTTCGCTGGGGTGCACGCTTCGTTCACCGGCGAGGAGGTCGTTTTCGATTCGGCAGGGGCAGCCGGGGAGCAACAACAGGATGCCGGCTTCGTAAGTTGTCGATTGCGGGCCCTAGCGGTTCGTCACGATTTATTTTTAGGGTAGTGGACGAGGCGACGAGTCCTGAACTGGCGTCAAAACCAAGGACTCGTCGCCTCGTCCACTACGAACATCCCTAACTTTTAACTTTGACAGACCATTAGCGGTGCGTCACTGAAAAGACTGAGTGTGACATCGGACGGCTCGCGTTGGACTGCTACCAATCTTAGCGACAGGGTGCGAGCTCTCCGGTTTGTCCAGCCCAAAGATTCAATCCTGACAAACCACGATCGCTCGCAGTCGTGACAAAATTCCCCATATCACTCCGCCCAGAACCGCCGCTGAGATTCCCGCAGGCTCTTCCGCGGTCTACCCGATCCCCGGAACAACGCGCTCAGCGAGTCGGTAGAGCACGAGCCCATCACGGTATCGAATATCACCGCGAAAATTGGACGCATCTGATTTACCAGAAATCTCACAATTCACGATGATGTCGAATTCGCTTTTGGAGTGATCATCGTTGTCATCGATCGACGGTCCATAAAAGTGGTTGTCGTCGTCGCATCGAAAACGTCCAGTGCCGTTGATGAATTGCTGGATATCGCGAAAACCAACCGTGCCAATTGTCGTTTCATTCATTTCTCGCGGCCCATTGATGGGTGCGGGCTCGTCAATTGGCCAAAATACGGTGACGACGACTTCGCAGTCAGCTTGCGATGCGGAATCGTATTTCAAGTCGACCGTTGCGCGCGCCGGTCGGACGGACGGTTCAGTGGGCCCTGGAGACAGGAGAGTGCCGTCACTTGAAACAAGCGGAATTGCAATTTGTGACGCACGGCTAAGGGATTGTGAGGGACTCTGCAATCGCAGAGAGTACCGCGCCGTGACGGTGTCAAAGTAGTGACCTGGCCACCGGTCTTCGAGCAACCCGCGTTTGGGTTGCGAGTCAAAACGCGCGGTCCGGGCACTGCATCCAGCGAGCGAAGTGGTTGTGGCCGAAAAAGCGAGAAAGCGGAGTGCGGTGCGTCGGTCCATGACGTTCTATCCAGCGTTGGAAGATTTCAGTCGGATGAAGATTCCACCTCTGTCCAAATGCACCGATGGGAGTCATCTGTCGAAAATGACCGGCGACTCGGCCCCGCGATCTGGCAGTGCGCGAGCCTGTTGCAGTCACTCCACATACCAGACACAAGAACAGGCTCTACGCGATTATTCTCGCACTGTACTTCGACAAGTTCAACTCCGTTTGCTGCTTCTTCAACGACAAAAATCGACGAGCCAACGTTTCATCATGCCCGTACATTCAGCGAGTTGCGATCAATGTCAGTCGCATCGCAGGTGTCACTCGAGAAGCAGTGACGTGCCGGGTTCGTCGAAACGGAAAGATGGTGAAGAGCAAGAATGTTGCGGGCGAAGCAATTGCCGGCAACTTCCTGCCGCACGAGATTCAGACAAGCTGCATGAAGATCCGCGATGAACGAAGCAACCGAAAGAGAAAGCGACTCAACCGCCGCATCCAAGTGAAGTCAGATCGCTATTGGCTATCCGCCTTGTTTCGCAGTGCATGGAAAACCAAGCTGGCAACACCATGCATCAGAAACACATAAACGGTCGAGAAATACGACCGGCGTTCAGACGTCTATTTTCGAGACGCAGCTCGGTAAAGCAGAAATGCACCTCCGATGAAGATGCAAAGAATGACAGCGATGATTAGCAGTTCCATGAAGCCGGGCATTTGTACTTTCCAGTCGAAGTGGTTGATCAGTTGATTCTAGTGGCGTGTTCGTTTCGAAGGATCAGATATTGGCAAAAAAAACGTTTTGAAGAAATGCGCTTTTCCGGAGGAAGAAGCGAGAGCTTCCAACAGCCGCGGTGACTTCGCTGCCGGACGGTCGACGCGTTGACGTCGTGACCAGTCTCGCGTGCGGACGCAACTTAGGAACCGTTCGGAATCAAGTTCGGCTTTAGCGGAGCGGCGCGAGCCGCCCGGTGTGTCACCGGAGGGCTCGCGCCCTTCCGCTACCTTTTTTAGATCCCGAAGTTGTTTCCGAATGGTTCCTTAGTTAGTCGTCGTCAACCCGCTATTCGATACCGGTATAGTATGTGATCAGCCCGGTAAGAAACCAGAACAGACCGGCGATTCCAATGATGACGGTCCAGATCCAAATGATCCCCAAGAGATAGTGCGTGCCAGCGGTGCTGATCAATCCAATGAGAAAGAACGGTCCGCCTTGCCACATTTTTGCGGTGGCCCGGTCTTTTGCTGAGGGGCCATCGAGCCAGGGTTTGTTGCTTGCCATGTTGCTCCGATTCCAGGTACACAAGCTATGGTTGGGAACGCTACACATCACCGATCGAAGACGGTCGATTCTCGATTTGTAAAACCACGCAAACCCGGCTTCGTTGCAGTACGCCCAACATGGGCGTGATCTTTGGGGATGCCACTTCGTTCGGGAAGCCAGTCCCCTGGGCTGAGTTCCGGTTTCTTTCACAACGATTCAAGATACGAAATGTAACTCAGAAGTAAGACAGGACGAAGCGAGGGCAACTGTAGGGAGGTGACCAACCGTGGGGAGCAAGCCTGCAAAGATGCTCGGTCATCCTGCAAAGAGGTGTCGCTCGACATCTTCTCGACGAGGACCACTTGCCAGGTGGTGCGGGTGGTGTTCCGGGCTACCGGGACCCAACCCGACCGAAATGGTTCTGCATGATGAGAACCCTGTGTGCAGCTAATCATCCCAAACATGTGCGACCAAAAATTTGCCGTCGATTTCTTCGAGCGCAAGAAGAACGAGATTGACAGCGACGGAGTTTGCGTCTCGCCTTCGCTCATAAAATAACATGCAGATGGTTCGATCTTTCGTCATCCCATATGCCTTTGCGATGACATCAGCAGGAACGTCGGCTTCCTCCTCAGTGACGTTCTTACCTCGCTGACGCATGTGCCGCAAAATTCGATCTTTGAGATGCTCTTGTTCGCCATCACGTACCAAGTAGATCTCACGAAGCCGCAGTTCCGGCAATGGATTCGCATTTTGAATTTGCTTCTGCTCTCGGCGCAAGTCTCCCAAGAGGGATCCTGGCTTTCCGCGTTTGCGAGTGGCACCTTTTTTAACGAGCGGTTCGACTTGGCCGATGTCGCCTTGGATCATTGCTGCATTCACAAATTGCATCGCAACTGAAACAGCGTCCCGATCTGTCGCGAACGCTGATTCAGCCTGCAAATGAACGATAAACAGCGATGTAAGAATAACGATTGCTTTGTTTAGCATCAGCGTGCCTGTATTGCAGAACGGTCGCGTTGACCGAAGTGCGAATGAACGGTCAGCAACCAGGGTAAAGTGTTGTTGAGCACTTCGGTCCGACGCGTGGTTCGCACCTCCACGCGTAATTCAGCACCAATCGATGATGCCGAAATGCACTCATCGTACCACACCACTTTTGACGGTGAGGTCAAGAATGGGCCAAAGAAATGAGCCACGGATTCACACTGATCAACACGAATGAGTGCGCTCTTTTCAATCTGTGTTCATCGGTGTCCATCCGTGGCCAATCAACACATGCCAACGCCGTTTCCGAGTCAGGTAATACCCCATCGAACCGAGACCGCACGCCAAGCATCCGCTTGATCGTTTGGGGGCCCGGGCAACTGGGCCCCTATTCCTGATTCGCATGGTCTCCTGATTCGCATGGTTTATTGCTTCGAAATGTGTTTCGAGTGAATGCGAGTTGGACTACGGCATCAGGGTCAACGAGGGTTCCCCTGTTGTCTTGTCAACTTCAACGCATACCGGGCCGCTTTGGAATTGCCACTCAGCCTCGGGATCGTCGAGTCGAGAGTATATCACCACCCACAGCGAAGCGCCGTCACTAGCAACCTCGTCACGTACGCATGAAAACTCCAGATCAACAATGCCGGAACGTTGGAGATAGGTATCCGCGATATGCTTCGCGCTTTCAGCTGTGTATTTGGCAGTGGTCAAGGTGAAAGGCAGCTCATATACGTGCGAGGCTCTAAATCGGTCGATGTCGGTTGGGGGCGCCGGGGCCACTCCGATGGGCGGCCATTATTGAAAAAAAGTTTGAGGCCTCCGCGTGCATCTCAGTGTTCTGCCTTGCGTTGGTTGGTGTCAGTCGTCAGACATAAATGCCACCCGGTATTCTCCATTCCATTTCTCAATCGCGAATAGAAAGAATCCGGTCTCAAGTTTGTTGTTTCTCTTGTTGAGTGCATCAACGAAGAACAATGCGATAGTCCGGCCGGGCAACATTCCAAATTTAGTACGCAATTGCTCAGCCGGGATGGGATCTGGATGCCAGCCTTTCTTGCCCTTTCCTTCAAGGTATTCCAAAAAGCGAGTTGCAACCCTATCAGTTTCATCCGCTTGAGCGAAAAAGACTTCACGAAGTCGGAGTTCGGACGGAGTTGGTCCTCTCCCTTCATTGATCCTTTTGAGTTCTTGTCGCAAGTCAGCAAGGGCAGACCCCGGCTTGCCGGCTTTGCGAATTGCAGTTGGCGAAAGCAGTTTCTCGACCTTTTCAATGTCGCGTTCTACAAGAAGTGCGTTGTAAAAATCAAGTGCTAGGTCTTCTGGTTTCCGCTCATTCGCACAAAGATCGCTGCAACCAAGTGACAAGGAAAACAAAACTAGTACAAGGGTTCTCATAGCAGCTCAAATTTTCGCAGAAGTATGTGTCGGAACAAAACGCCACTTGGCACCAGTCACGAGCGAAGTGAAATACGAATCAACGACTTCGGTCAGATTGCCGGCTTCGACGAGTTCACAGCTTTCGTGGAGAAACCAAAACACCTTTTCACCAATGGCAAGCAGCCGGTCGCCAGTCTTGTTTGTATAGAACCACAAAGCACGGTCAAGGTCGGAAACGCCATCAGAATCAGGGATTTGTAGCGATGAATTGTCGAACCTAAGACTGGACAGATTATTGAAACCACCGGCTTCAAACACATCGCCCTCAATCGTTCCATCAATGAGTTCGTAGAGGTCTTGCAACGCCACCGGTAAATCAAAAAGCGGTTTGTTGGAGGCAAGCCGGAAGTCACTGGAATGCCTTGGGTGTGGCAAAAAGCCCCGAACGAATACTTCCGTTTGCACAGTTGGACCACATTCGGCCCGATGGAGGTGGAGCCCGCATTGATTCGTTTCAGCCATCGCCAAAAGCCAGTTCTTCATCCCGGTAATCCGTGCTCGTCGAGCCAGCCAAGTGAAGTACGCACGTGGGTTTCTGTGAATTGCAGCATGGTGGTCAGTCAAGTTGTCAGTGAACGATTCAAGGAAGGTAGTCGGAACCGTCTTCAGACTGACGCCCGGCGGAAGATAGAGCGACTCACCACCAAACGCATTGGACCGCATCTCGTACCTTCGATTTTCCATGATCTTGCTCAATTGCCCAACGATGGCGATCACGCGTTGGTGGTTGATTAACCACATCCTTCAACATGACTTCGCGGCTCGCCGTGAGTCGCGTTGTTCCATATTCTAAACGGTGTTCGTCGGTCGGGGGAAGGTTGTACCACGAAGGACGCGAAGAGCGCGAAGGCGAAACAATCGCAGGACGAATCGCTTGAGTCCATCCATGAGCTTGGCCACGTTGAAGGTGATTAGCAATCCTGTCTTCAACTTGGAAAGTTTCATGTCGGTCAGCAGTTGTGCTTCAAGAATCCCAGACAGTCTGTCCATATTGTTCATTTGCCGATTCAAGCAGTTCCCGACCCTACGCCCGGTGGACTTCAATCGCACATCCAATCACGCGATGCGAAAGGCCGTCGATTTCCATCCTTCGTGCTCTCCGCGTCCGTCGTGATTGAAAAACCCCACCACGATCCATTCAGTTGTGGAACGGTTGGGATCACCGGGTACGAACGGAACGGTCGCAATTTGGAAACTTGCTGCTGAGTCCATCGGTACACAGCATGGTACGTCGCTAGCGAGGTATGCGATCGGGAAATAGGTAGCCAAATTCCAGCATCGCTACAGCCGCCTCAGGATTCATCCCCGTCTGTTCGGTCTCATAGCTCCACCCAATTCTACCAGCCAACATGAGGTCCATACCCTTCGTAGCGGCGGCAACACTGGCCAATGTCAACAGAAACTGAAAGTGCTGCTGATCTGACGAAGCGTTCTTTTCGGGTGTGTCAGCTATCCATGTTGGAGTCCAAACTGCGTACGCGAATACCAAGTGGTCATTCTCTTCCATCTTGAGCTTGCTGCATGGACCTAGACTCCTTTCAGCTGCCGGCAATGGCGACCATCGCTTGGTTACAGACACTGGCGCGATAGGCATTAACGGATCTGGAGTGTACGGATGAATGACGGCGAAGCCAGCGGGGTCACTCATCTGTTCTTCGATGTCGCACTGCGATGACATCGCGGAGGCAAGCTTCTCGATCGCTGGCAGTTCGGCGTCACGCCTTAGGAGACAAAGCCAATAGGCAAAGGTATCGCCTACCGTCGATTTTGTAACGAAACGCTCAAAGTCCCATTGCTTCACCGTGTTGCAGATATCTGTCATTCAATAATCGCCGAAGTGCGGTGGTTACCGCGTCAGCGCAGTAGACCGGAACTCAAAAGACAAACTCGACTCGCCGACTGTGGTGCAACCGATGGTCCACGCGTCGGGATACGACGATAAGTTGAGCCATGGCCGCTCTTTGTCAATGTACTCGATCGGAATCGTCAAAGGAAACCTAGCGTCTGAACGAACGGCCCATCCATCCCTCGCTGGTCGCCGCCATAGAAGTAAGCGGACGTTTGGAGCCACAGAGATCTCAGAAGACACAGAGCACAACCGTATTCCACTCTGTGACCTCGGTGTCCTCTGTGGCAAACGGCAGGGGTTGACTTTTGCTATCTTCAGCTGAGTCAACCGCGCACCGATCGGACGTTGGCATCAGGAGACAAGAAAACGAAAGAAAGAAACACCTTAAGGAAAAACATCGATGCTGAAGAATCCATCTATGCGAATTTCCTTGACGACGAACGGTCGAAATCACGGGGAACGGGCGAAAGACTTGCAAGCAGACCAGAAAACGGACCACCCGTCCTTCCGTGCATTTCATGATTCGCCGTCATTTCCAAGTTGAAAATTTGATGACCGTTTCGTTTACTAATCTGCGCGTTTCGGTTGCTCGGGCTTGGGAAAGCAGCATTCGCATCGCGGGCATTGTCCGGTCAACTGAGTGGATGTGAATCCGTGATCGCATTGTGGACAGACATACTTACGCGCGTACATCCGCTCGATTGCGCATTGCATTCGCCGGTCGTGTGTCGTGAACGTGTCAGCGAACAGGCCAGCAGCCGGCCCGAGCGTCAGTCCGGCTAGCAATATCAACATTGCCGTGTGCTCGTTCTCGCAATAGCTTGCCGCAAATCCTGCAATGCAAACGCTCATGGCCGTGCATGCGACTAAGGGCGTTCGCATTTTGTTCCAGGCTAGGATGGCTAAGAGGAGCACAATCCCATATCGACTCCAAAACGCAAACGTGGCTGAAGGCAATATTTGACTAGCAAGGTCCATGTTGGCACAACCAAACGCTAAACATGATGAATCATCTCAGGAATTGAAATTCCGATTTGAGGTAGATCGACGAACGCTACGCGTAACTTGGAACGCACGAAAAGGTTTCTAACGGCCAAGTCGCTCGGCTCGCGTTCTCAGGTGCACGCGATAGTTCCCCGCTTTGATCGATTATCTAGAAGGTTGCTTGAGTAACCGCTTGAGTAGAGCGTCAAGTCGCGATGATTCCGCTTGAGCTACCTCTTGTACTGTGCATGTCCCGAGCCCCAAGTTTCGTCGTGCAATTACCTCGATGTCTTTGATTCGCTTTTCGTACAGCAATGCCGAATTTGCGATCTCGGCTTCCAGTGACGCGTGCAGCAGCCTTTGTGCTGACTGAAGCACCACGTTCACTGGAGATCTCCCGCTATCGAACTCGCCAAGCCGAACGTTGTATTCGTGCAAAGCGATACTGTGGTGTTTCGTCATTTCTGCTGGAGCATCCGCGGCAGTCTCGCGGTGATCATGCACTTTCGACGCGCTGCGCGTTGGTGGTTCCGCTGTAGCAACTGATACGGTGAAGAATGAGGCGAGTAAGACGGCAAAACGTGTCATGGTTCGAGTCCTTTGCGGTGCGAAGAACGGAGGGTATCTAATCAGCAGTAGATGAGTATCGCAGTTACAGGGGTACGGTGCCAGCATCAGAACCGTTGAGAACTGTCAGTCGGGGAACGATTGCCGTCACCGTGCACGGCGTTTGCGGTGACCACGTGTGAAAACCTGATGCCGTGCTCCGTGTGCACGGCGTGGTTCGCCGCAATCGCAGCGGGTCAAGACTACGACCGCAGGTAAAGCTTAACGTGCGAATCGACGCACCGCGAAAAGATCGGCTAGTCGAACCCAGCGAGACATGTGTCTCGGAAACGTTGAATCTCCAACTTGGTCGGGAAGTGGTCCAGCGCAAGTCGATCTTCGATTACATCTTCGGGCTGGTCTTCTGACGCGCCGCTTGCGACTACCACGGGAATTGTCCAGGAATCGCCCGACGAATACCAACCTTTGTGTGCGGCGAAGAGTATGTACGAGTCATCGTCGTGGAACACACCCAAAGCACGGACCGATTCGTCGTTCTCCAGAACCCATAGTGAGCAGCGTGAAGGAATCTTGAGGTCACGCCGAAGCTCAACTGAGATTGCAGTTGGGGGCAACCACGCGAAACAGATCGCAGCGATGGAGGCAACTACAAGCAGAATGATTAGACGATAACGAAACATTGAACGTCAACCATCAGTGCTTATCATGTCGGCGAACGTTACACATCAACGAGTCGGGACGGTTGATGTTCCATTCGCAAAAGGCCGCAAGCCCGACTTCGGTGCATGTGATGGTTCAAGTAAGCCGCTAACGCGGCGGTTTCGGTTTGGTGGTGGAACGGACGCGTGACGGATTGTTGGAAGCAACCTTTCAGGAGGAGCTGTTCGCTGGGAACAGCTCAGCAACTCCTCCTGAAAAGGAACACAACATGTCCAAGTTTAGCTCAAACGGTTCGCAAGATGCACCTGGATCCCACTTCTCTGAATGTCTTCGCCTGAGGCTCTCCGAAGACTTGCACCTGACCGGCAAGGCCAAACGAACTCACGATGGCTACATCCGAGCGGTCAGGCAGCTCTCCGATTTCGCCGGTTGCAGTCCCGATCAGGTGAACGAGCAGCATGTTCGGCAGTTCTTCTTGCACCTGAAAAACGATCGCAACTTTGCTTATGGATCGCTCCGCGTGGCATTCTCGGGCATCAAGTTCTTCTTCACGCACACCTGCAAGCGTGACTGGGAAATCATCAAGATGCTCAAACTCCAAAACATCACCACGTTGCCGGAGGTGCTGACGATCGAGCAGGTTCATGAACTGATCGGCTCAGCGACCACGCAGCGAATGTTCGTCTATTTCTGGACTGTCTATTCGCTGGGACTCCGACTCAATGAAGCGTTGCATTTGCAGGTTCAGGACATCGACGCCGAGCGGGGCTGGGTTCATGTCCATCGTGGCAAGGGAGCCAAGGATCGGTATGTGCCGCTGCCGACGACGACCGTTCGACTTCTGCGAAACTACTGGGCCAGTCACCGGCATGCCTGCCTGCTGTTTCCGGCTGATGGACGAAAACATGACCTCGCCAAAGACGGTATCAGCCAAGCGACGACTCCGATGAGCGAAACGGCTGTTCAAGGAGCGATGAAGCAGATCACAAAGAAGCTTCGCTTCGGGAAGAAGGTTGGCATTCATACGCTGCGTCATTCCTATGCGACGCACTTGCTCGAAGCGGGCGTGGGACTGAAGGTGATTCAAAAGTACTTGGGGCATTCGTCGCTGCAGACCACGATGGTCTATCTGCATTTGACTGATACGGCCGAGGCCAACGCTCGCGAAGAAATTGAGAACTTGTTCGGCAGGCTACCTGGCAGCGACGAGTAAACCCGCTCTCGCAAATGCCCACGGTTGCGGAGGCTCTTCGCCAATTCGCACCGGCATACCTGCAGCAACACGCCGATTCGATCTCGGTCGCCGAAGACAAAGTTCTTGGCGCGATCACTCGTTGTCGCACCGGTGCACTGGGTGGTGTTCACTACCAGTGCGGCGGCTGCGGAAGCGATCACTGGGTCGGGCGTTCGTGTGGCAATCGGCACTGCCCGAACTGCGGTCACCAGCGGACGCAGGCTTGGATTGAAATGCAGGCTGCCAAGCTGATGCCGGTTCATCACTTCTTGGTCACTTTCACGGTGCCCCGGGAGGTTGGCTTGGTGCTGCGCGTTCACCAACGTGACGGCTACCGATGCTTGTTCGATGCCAGCAGCCAGAGCATTCGCGACGTGGGCGCGGCAACCAAAAGTCTGAAAGGATGCCAACTTGGGTTCTTCGGTGTGCTTCATACTTGGGGTCGCGATCCGGCCGTCTATCATCCACACGTTCACTATGTCGTTCCTGGCGGCGGAGTGAAACTGGATGAGCATGGCCACGCCTTGTCATGGCAGAGCACTCCGAAGAACTTCTTGTTCCATCATGGAACATTGATCCGCACCTACAAGGCAAAGCTCGCCGACGAGCTTCGTGCCGCTGGGCTGTATGCCCAAATCGATCATGAGGCTTGGACGAAAGACTTCGTCGTCGACATCCAGCCGGTTGGGCACGGCGTTGCAACGCTGAAGTACCTGGCACCGTACGTTCATCGAGTCGCGATCAGCGACAGTCGCATCATCGATGTCAGTCCGGAATCGGTGACCTACCGAATTCGTCGCAAGGGAAACTTGTATCAGAACAAGACCGTTGCAGGCGAAGACTTCGTGGGCAACTTCTTGCAGCACGTGCTGCCGACGAACTTCATGAAGATCCGCCACTACGGCTGGATGAGCGGGAACAGCAAGGTGAAAGTCGAGGAGGTGAAGTGGTTTGTCTGGCTCGCCCTTGGCTGGACGTTCTGGTTGGGCAGCGGCTACGCGCCGCAAGCGGAACCGTTGACCGTGCCGATGAAGTGTCGCCTGTGTGGCGGTGTCATGCGAGTGATCGAGGTCAGCTACACCTCATTGTCTTTGCAGGGCATCCGCCCCGAGCATGGGCTGACTTACTACGACAGTGGGTAACGCATGAACCAGGGAAGTGAAACGACCGGACGAATCCGAACGTCTTCAGGAGGGCGAAGGGGGACGATATGGCGCGACGGCAATCTCAAGCTCAAAACTCACCTGGCAATGAGCCTCAATCCGCTTCCATCCAACTCGTCCCCAGCGAAACTGGCCCAGGGCAAACGGCCGACCAGGAATTCACTTGCTTCAAAACCAACCTGCCTCTTCGCTAGAGAACGCAACCGGGAAGCAATTCCCAAGAGAGACTCAATCAACGCCTCGCCATTCACCCCCGGGCATCTTGAACAGAGGACTTGAGCTTCGGCTAGGCGACGCGTTCTGAACCACGCCGAACGAAGCAACATGAAAGAGAAAGTGACTCAACCGCCGCATCCACGCGAAGTCAAATCCTGGTAAGCCGTCCATTGAAACAAAAAATTG